>JAYEJK010000233.1:0-3142 GCA_034660535.1 Thermodesulfobacteriota bacterium
GAGTGGCAATCCTTCCGCACAAAAAAAGACCGGTCACTTGAGCTAAAAAGCGTGTTCCGTGAATGCCCGCCAGGGCGGCGCAAGATTGCGGTCAAAGTGGTGGATATCTTCGGCAATGACACCATGAAGATTATTGAGGTTTCAGTATGAGCAGGAAAACAGAGCTTGTTGTAAAAAATATCAATGTCAATTTTTTTTCGCAAAAAGAGGAAGACTATATTTCTTTAACTGATATCGCAAAATACAAAAACAGTGATGATCCACGTTTTGTTATTCAGAACTGGATGAAAACCCGTTCCACTGTTGAATTTCTCGGTATTTGGGAAGTAATCAACAACCCCTGTTTTAACCGTGTCGAATTCGACACGGTTAAAAATGAAGCCGGCAGTAATGCCTTTGTCCTTACACCATCCAAGTGGATAAAGCTCACTCAGGCAGTTGGCATTATTTCAAAATCAGGGAGATATGGCGGTGGAACTTATGCCCATAAAGATATTGCCTTTGAATTTGCATCCTGGATTTCAGCGGAATTCAAACTCTATTTAATAAAGGAGTTTCAACGCTTAAAGGAAGAAGAAAATGAACGTAAACAACTTGGCTGGGATATTAAACGCAATCTGGCAAAAATTAATTATCGTATTCATACCGATGCCATTAAAGAAAATCTGATTCCATCCGAGCTGACGCCTAAACAGGTCAATCATGTTTATGCCAGTGAGGCAGATGTGTTGAATATGGCTTTATTCGGCGAGACTGCCAAACAATGGCGAAAAGACAACCCTGATGAAAAAGGCAATATCCGGGATTACGCCAATGTTTCTCAATTGGTTTGCCTTTCCAACATGGAAAGCCTGAATGCGCATTTTATCAATGAAGGTATGCAGCAGCAGGAACGTTTGAATAAACTGAATACGATTGCAATTGCTCAAATGAAAACCCTCGTGGACAATAAACAGGTTAAGAAACTAAAAGGGGGTAAAAATGGCACTGCATCCTGATTTTCCAGCTTCCCCTTACAGTGTCCTCAACCCGGATATCCGCTGGTTTCCGGCAGATGAAGCTCTCCGGGAGTCAAGCTATGAAAAGCTGCTGCCGCCTCTGGTGCATGAACTGCGTAAAAAGGTGAAAGCGTGGCGAGATAATGGTTATGAAGGAGCGGCAGATACCAGTATCGCCTTGCTGAACTGGTGGCTTAACCGTGAGCATCTGCTGCCGAAGGCTGATGGCAGCACGGTAGAATTTGAATATTATTTTGCCCAGCAAGAGGCGGTTGAAAGCATCATATATCTTTATGATGTGGTTAAGGTGAAGGACAAATATGATTTGCTGCGCTTTGATTCATCCGGTGCGGTGTCTGCCGGGATGTTTGATGAATCGTGGAGGCGTTTTGTCATCAAGATGGCAACCGGCACCGGCAAAACCAAGGTGATGAGCCTGGTTCTGGCCTGGTGCTATTTTCACAAACTTTATGAGCCGGATTCGGACCTGGCGCGTAACTTTCTTATGATTACGCCTAATATCATTGTGCTGGATCGGATAAGAACGGATTTTGACGGGTTGCGGATATTTTTTGAAGACCCGGTGCTTCCGGATAACGGTTTTGAGGGGCGTAACTGGCGTGATGATTTTCAACTGACACTGCATATTCAGGATGAGGTTAATGTTACCCGCAAGACCGGCAATATATTTTTAACCAATATTCACCGTGTTTATTCCGGTAACGATGTGGAGGCATCCGCTGATGATAAAGATACGATGGATTATTTTCTGGGCAAGCGTCCTGCCGGCGCTACTACGGATTCCAAAGTAGATCTGGGGGATATTGTCCGCGATATTGATGAACTGGTGTTGCTGAATGACGAGGCGCACCATATCCATGATCCCCAAATGGCATGGTTCAAGTCGATTGAAGATATCCACAACCGACTGAAACACAAGGACAAGTTTCTTTCTCTGCAAGTTGACATGACCGCTACCCCCAAGCACAACAACGGTGCCATCTTTGTGCAGACGATTTCGGATTACCCGCTGGTGGAGGCTATTTCGCAAAATGTGGTCAAGCACCCGGTACTGCCCGATTCCGCAAGCCGCGCCAAACTTAGTGAGCGGCAAAGTTCGAAATACACGGAAAAATATGCCGATTACCTTAATCTGGGTATCGAAGAATGGCGCAAAGCATATGGGGAACATGAAAAACTGGATAAAAAGGCCATTCTCTTTGTAATGACGGACGACACCAAAAACTGTGACGATGTGGCTGAATACCTGAAAACGACCTGTCCTGATTTGAAAGATGCGGTGCTGGTGATTCACACAAAAAACAACGGTGAGATCAGCGAGGCAAAAAGCGGCAAGAAAAAGGAGGAGCTTGAAAAACTGCGCAAACAGTCCAATGAGATTGACAACTGGGACAGTCCTTATAAGGCTATTGTCTCGGTGATGATGCTAAAAGAAGGCTGGGATGTAAAAAACGTGACCACTATCGTGGGATTGCGGCCCTATGCCGCCCAAAGCAATATTTTGCCTGAACAGACCTTGGGCCGGGGCTTGCGAAAAATGTATCCCGGCTATGATGTGGAGGAATACGTCAGCGTTGTGGGAACCGATGCTTTTATGGATTTTGTGGAGTCCATTCAATCCGAAGGTGTTGAACTTGAGCGCAAGGCAATGGGTGAAGGCACCAAGCCAAAAACGCCGATTATCGTTGAAATTGATAATGATAATACGAACAAGGATATCGACAATCTTGATATAGAGATTCCGATATTAAGCCCGAGAGTGTACCGTGAGTACAAGAATCTTAACAACTTGGACACAGGGCATTTCGGCCATAAAAAAGTGGCCTACAAATCGTTCAGCATCGATGAGCAGCGTGAGATTGTATTTAAGGACATAACTACCGGCGAGATAAGTCATACAACTATTCTGGATTCCGGGGCGGTTACCGACTATCGTTCTGTAGTGGGCTATTTCACCCGGGTTATTATGAAGGATTTAAGGCTGGTCAGCGGCTATGATGTGCTGTACGGGAAAGTAAAAGCTTTTATTCAGGATGAATTATTTGACCAACCGATTGACCTTGACAGCCTGAACACTCTGCGTAATCTGTCCGAACTGGAAGCAAGCAAAACCCTGGTGGAAA
>JAYEJK010000234.1:0-3125 GCA_034660535.1 Thermodesulfobacteriota bacterium
CAAATATTGCAGCAAGCGGAGATCCTGCACATGTCGTCATGCCTCGTGTCCATAGAGTAGCATCCTTATTTGACCGTTGGTGGCTTGGAACTCATCAGGGGGCGATCCGCCCGGTACAACTTGCTTAGGGCTCAAGTAAAAATAACTTGTACATCTTCCATCTCATCTTCAGGCCGTTTTGGGCCGATTGTGAGGTTACAAAATCCTCAAATTAGCCCTGCTAGTCCTGCGGTTTTGTAACCTCACAATCGGCCCAATCCGACCTAAATCTGAGCGCAATATTGTCCAACTTATTTTTACTTGAGCCCTTATTATCTTGATGAATTTACATTCAGGTTCAACCGCCGTAAATCGAAAGCACGTGGTTTGCTCTTCTATCGTTTGATGGAGCATGCTGTAGAATGTGCACCGGTGCCGCGTCCCAAGATAGTAGGTGGTTAATCATAATCACAACATATGGTAGTCGGTTGAGCAAACTGGATACCCACTTTAATCAATTATTTGACGGTATGTGCTGAAAGTAAAAAGCTAATCGTCAGTTAATCGTCAGATGATCCACGCTAATTGTCAGATTTCTGTGTCGCTGAAAATCGACTAAAATCGGCCAGTTTCTGGTAATAAAATCAGTAAAAACAGGCAATTGTCACTAAGCCTCGACATCAAGCTAAAAATCGTGTACCTTTTTGACACAAATACATATATAAATATGGGTCAAAAATATCATGGGAAAACATACACAAAGCATTGATAATAAAATAATAAATCGTATTCATGGTCATGGAAAGGGGTGGGTGTTTACTCCGGCTTACTTTTCCGACCTGGGAAGCCGTGATGCGGTCGCTTCCGCCTTGAAGCGGTATCGTCAGTCGGGGCGCATCCGTCAACTGGCCCGGGGGCTGTACGATTATCCGCGTACAGACACCGAGCTCGGAATGCTGACTCCATCTCCGGATGCTGTAGCCAGAGCTCTGGCAGGGCGCGATGCGATTCGTCTACAACCCTCGGGCGCTTATGCAGCAAATCTCTTGGGCCTTTCCACCCAAATTCCTATGAAGATCGTATATTTTACAGATGGCCGTTCCCGAACCGTACAAATCGGAAAGAAACATATCATATTAAAGCAAACCACGCCGCGAAACATGGCAACGGCTGGCAGGATCAGCGGATTGGTTATCCAGGCTCTGCGACATCTGGGGCGACAGCATGTGGATGATGAGATAATTACACGACTTGACCACCGGCTGGATCCTGATGACAAAAAGCAGCTACTTAAAGATGTCCGTTTTGCACCCGCCTGGATCACTGACATTATGAGGCGGCTTGGTAAGTAAAAGGAAAAAAGTTAACGTGAACGAATTTTTGTCATTTTCTGAAGACCGCAGACGAACAGTCTGCGAGCAGGCGCAGGATAAACTTGACCTGCCACCGGTAACCATTGAAAAGGACTTTTGGGTCTGTTGGACGCTGAAAAAGTTGTTTAATCTGCCGGAATGGGGCTCCCAGCTCACATTCAAGGGAGGAACTTCTCTCTCAAAAGGATGGGCTCTGATAGAACGTTTCTCTGAAGATATCGATATCGTCATCAATCGCGATGCACTCGGCTTTGACGGCGATAAGGCGCCCGACCGCGCGTCCAGCAAAAAACAGACGCGCAAACGGCTGGACGCCCTGAAAGCGGCCAGTCAGCATTGCGTAAACGAGATACTGTTGCCCCTGCTTGCGGAGGCGATATCTCAAGAAATGCCGGAGGCGTTATCGTGGCGAATCGATCCGGATCCCGATGATCCGGATAGGCAGACGCTTCTTTTGGTCTATCCAACAGCCTTTGCCGACCAGAAGATGGCCTACCTGCGGCAGGTGGTCAAGATTGAGCTGGGAGCACGCTCAGATACAGAGCCGACAGAGAAAATCAAGATTCATCCCTACCTTAAAGACGCCTTTCCCGATCTGTTTTCACAAACACACTTCTCCGTGAGAGCGGTATCTCGTGAACGCACTTTCTGGGAAAAGGCTATGCTACTTCATGAAGAGACATTTCGACCGCCGGAGAAAAAACGACAAGCGCGCATGGCCAGGCATTATTATGACCTGTTCCGCTTAATCAATGCCGGCGTCGGCCATAAGGCGGCTGGTGATCTCGAACTTTTTGAGCGGATTGCCGCCCATCGCCAGATTTATTTTCGTTATACCTGGGTGGATTACGACACCTTGTGCCCGGGTCGCCTGAAACTTGTCCCATCTGATGAGCAGCTTGCTATCTGGAAATCTGATTATTCGGTAATGAAAGATGAGATGTTTTTTGGAAAGCCCCCGGAGTTCGAATATCTTATCCAAACCGCAAGAGAATTTCAGGATGAATTCAACCGGAAAGCAGTGGCAAAATTATGAGTGGAAGAAACCGGTCGGACATTAAAGCGGGAACCCGGGTACAGATTGTCCAGAAACAGGACCAGCGCATCGCGAAACTGACGGAAGGGATCGTTAAGGATATTCTTACAAAGTCTTCCACACATCCTCATGGGATTAAGGTTCGCCTGACAAACGGCATCGTCGGTCGAGTGAAAAAGTTCCCTAAGTTTCAATCTCTTTCGAATGGTTCGCTTTGCTGAAGTTTTCCCTGAAAGAAAGATTATCTGAACACTGTCGAGACAATTGAGTTGGAGTCATTTTATCGCTCAAAAGAGATTATTGAAAAGAAGCTTTAGCTCTGCCGGTCATCACAGTATTTGCTTTTAACACCGATTTTCGCGTTAGCTTTAAGCGTCACCTCAGTATAACAATTTTAGTGCTTACTTAAATTTCATTTTCAGCGAGGTGTCTTCAAGGCCAGGGATTTGATTAGGCAAATTGTTCCAGGGTACGCCTCTTAAAATTGGATTATGCGCTCTTTTGGGGTATGTCACATTGATTACACCGCTACTGACGGAGACAACACCTTTGCCTTTGACAAAGTGTCGGTATATTTTAGGGGCATCGCAATCTATAATGGACTGGGTTTTTGGCACTGGTTCAGTTTAATTGGGGAGTATTCCAGGATTGTTACGGTTTGCCTTCTTCACCTATTTTGGGCAAGAATTTTGTCCTTGATTTTATACATTGTTGGCGCTGAAATCATGCTCCAAAGT
>JAYEJK010000235.1:0-3114 GCA_034660535.1 Thermodesulfobacteriota bacterium
CTAATTCTCTACAGAGGAATCTTTATAACTTCCTGGTAGGCGCGAATTATCATGCCCTGCGTCTTGGTCATGAGCCTGAAGGAAATGTTCGCCTTTTCCATGGCTATCATGGTCTCATGGATATTTGCATGTTTGCCGCTTATCAGGCCATCTGCCAGTTTATCGGCTTTGTTGGCGTCGGCGCTTACCGAATCAATGGATTTTTTGAGCATATTCTTAAACTCGTCAGCCGAGGATGTGCAAACATTTGTTTTACCGGCGGCCGGGGAAACCCCTGCACCGGTTACATGCTTCAAACTTAAATCACTCATAATTTTTTCCTTCCTTTGACTCTTGTCTCATGCCGTGTAAACGTTCACCAGTGCTGCAGATGTGCGCGATCAAGGTGACCGACAATAGTAGTCCTTATGTCGGTCACCTTGATCACGTGCAGGTAAGCGAGCATGCGAGACTCCGGGTGCAGTGCTGGTGAACGTTTAACAGCTATCTGCCGATCTCGAGGGCCTTTAACGCCATGCTTTTAACTGCCTCCAATGCCGTGACATTGGCCTCATATGACCGCCTGGCCTCTATCATATCCACCATCTGCTCTGCTACGTTTACATTGGGCATTTTCACCATACCGTTTTCATCAGCATCAGGATGATTCGGGTCATACACATCCTTGAACGGCGCCTTGTCTTCTACTATTTTGACTACTTCGACCTTGCGCAGCTTTGAAACGCCGGCATTCAAGGCATCCTGAAAGGAGTTATCTAAAGGCTGTGCGGCAAAAATCACCGATTTGGCCTTATAGGGTCCGCCTTCCATGGTTCGGGTCGTGTTTGCGTTGGCCAGATTCATGGCGCTGATGTTAAGCCGGATACGTTCGGCCTTAAGTCCTGATCCGCTGATTTTCATTGCTGTCAGAATATCCATGGCCTATTTCCCTCCTTCGTCTATGGCCCACCTCAACCCATTTAACTTTTTGGTGATTATTTGTGTGCCCACCTGATACATAAGTTGGTTTTCAGACAGTTTGACCATCTCTTCATCAAGATCAACCGGCCTCGCCTCTTCTGTAAATTCAAGGCTTTTGCCTACGTCGACCGGATCCAATATAATATGTTTTGGATGGGTCCTGTCAAGCCGGCCCGGGCATATTGTCATTTTTTCCAGAACCTTGGAAAAGGGGAATTCCTGGACATTGTAGCCAGGGGTTTCCAGGTTGGCGATATTGGACTGAATTAGCCCCTGTCTTTCGTTCCGGAGGTCCAGAGCGTGAGAGGTCTTGTTGATCAGACCTCCGAATAGATTGTTAATCGGCATTTTTTTGTCTCCGATGGGGTCTGAATGCTTACATTTTTTTAAACTTTGAACCCGAGTAGTTACTGAAATTTATTCTTAACCGCAGAATTATGCAAATATGATGCCATTTGCCGGCTTTTGGGTTGATTGATGGGGTCGGCAGTGCGCTGGAAGGAAAAAATAAAGAGTGTAATTAGGGAGAAAAATCAGGATTACAGGTCAGGGCTGCAATCGACTGCTGAATTAATACACAGTCATAACATTTTGAAATTATTGGGATTTTGAAAATCAAAATTCTCCGGTGTCCGGCGCCTTGGGCTTTCCCGGCCCCCAGGAATCATTCAATGTAACCACGGCTTCGATATTCATGCAGTTTATTACGAAGGGTCCTCACGCTTATCCCCAGCATCCGGGCTGCATGTGTCCGGTTATTGTCGGTTTCCTGAAGAGCCTGTAGAATCATTTGACGCTCTACTTCCTTAAGGCTTGTCATGCCTCGATTTACGACAAGCTCTTCAGAATTCCGCAGGACGGCGGGTGTTCGGTCCAGGGCGGTTACGGCCTCTTCAGAGCCGCTTTCCAGGCCGGCCGGGTCGCAGTCGTCCCAGAAATCCCATGGTTCAAGTTTGTCGCCGACACTTAAAAGCACGCCCCGTTCTATAAGGTTTTCCATTTCTCTGATATTACCGGGCCATGAATATTTTAAAAACCGCTCAAGTGATACTTGTGAAATTTCTTTTTTGTCTTTAGAGTATTGAACGGAAAATTTTTCTATAAAATAATCGGCGAGCATCTCAATATCGCCCGGTTTTTCTCTTAAAGGAGGCAGGCAAAGCTGAATCACATTGATCCTGTAGAAAAGGTCCTGCCGAAATGTCCCGTTTTTCACAGCTTCTTCAATACAACAATTGGTTGTTGCCAGGAGATGGACATCTATCTTTACCGGAGCCTTGCCTCCAAGCCTGTCAACCTCCTCTTCCTGAATGACCCGGAGCAATTTTGCCTGGAGGTGCAGGGGAATCTCGCTGATCTCATCGAGCAGCAATGTCCCTTTGTCGGCCAGTTCGAATTTTCCCTTTTTGGTGGCAATGGCCCCGGTAAATGCTCCCTTTTCATGCCCGAAGAGTTCACTTTCCAGCAGGGTTTCGGGTAAAGCGGCACAGTTTAAGGCCACAAAGGGGCCGTCACGCCGGTCGCTCTGTTCATGGATGTAGCGGGAAATAATTTCCTTACCTGTGCCGGTCTCCCCCAGAATCAGGACCGTGGCCTTGCTTGAGGCCACTGCCTTGGCCCTCTCCATCAGGGCAAGCATTTTTTGATCATTTCCGATAATAGGGCGGAATACGCTTTTATTGGGCCGTTTCCCGTAAGGTCCTGTTACACTTATGGCATGGAGTGGGACAATTGAGGAAAAAATCCTTGCAACCGTGTTTTTTATCACCTCGAGTGGAAACGGTTTAATGATGTAATCAAAGGCGCCCTGCTTCATAGCCTTCACAGCCGTGTCCACGGCGGCATATCCGGTAATGATGACCACAGGCAGATCCGGATGTTGTTTTTTCAGCCGATTCAGCAGTTCGATTCCGTCCATCTCGGGCATCTTGATGTCCGCAATCACCACGTCAGGTAAATTTTTTTTAACCATCTCCAATGCAGTTCGGCCATTTTCCGAAACAGCCACCTCGTAGCCGTTCCGGCTCAACGCCTCAAACAGGGCAATGCGCATGTTCTGCTCATCGTCTACAATCAGTATTTTCCCAGTCTGTTCCGACATTGGAATTATGGTAACCGTTCACGGTTCAGAGGTTCAAGGTTCAAAGGTTCAAA
>JAYEJK010000236.1:0-12122 GCA_034660535.1 Thermodesulfobacteriota bacterium
ATAAGTACCTTAACAGCTGCGTGTAACTATTTAAAAATATTTCACCTTTTTGATTTCCTGCCAGAAAAAACAAGAAAATTACCACTAAGGTACTAAATCTGAGCGCAATATTGTCCAACTTATTTTTACTTGAGCCCTTAATCCGTATGATGCAGGATCCTGTAAGCGTTATAATTCCCACTTATAATCGGGAACGATTTGTAACAAAGGCCGTTGATTCGGTTCGTGAGCAGACGTATGGTAATTTTGAACTCATTGTGGTGGACGACGGTTCAACCGATAATACGCAAGAACTACTGGCCGGTTATGGGAAAGACATAGTCTGCATCAGGCAGGAAAACCGTGGTCCGGCCTCAGCCAGGAACACGGGAATAAAGGCGGCCCGGCACGACCTGATCGCTTTTCTTGATTCTGATGACTGGTTTGACAGAAAAAAACTGGAGATACAGACCCAGGCCATGGGTCGGGCGCCTTCCTTTCTAATCTCCCATACGGAAGAGATATGGTATCGGCGGGAACGATTATTGAACCAGAAAAAAAAGCACCATAAATCAAGCGGAAATATTTTTGCAAGGTGTCTCGAATTATGCGCGGTGGGCATGTCTACCGTCATGGTTCGAAAAGAGCTGTTTGACCGGGTAGGACTCTTTGACGAGGGACTCAGGTGCTGTGAGGACTATGACTTATGGCTCAGGACCTCCATTGACCATAAATTCCTGCTCATAGACAGTGCCTTGACATTTAAACAAGGAGGCCGTGAGGACCAGGTCTCGTTTCGTTACCGGACAGGCATGGATCGATTAAGGATAAAGTCTATTTTAAAAATTCTGGAATCCTGGAAACCGGACCCTGACCAGACCAGACTTGCAAAGAAAGAATTGGTTAAGAAATGCCTGATTTACGGAAAGGGCTGCATAAAACACGGAAGAGCTGAAGAAGGTGCGTATTTCCTTCAAATTGCGGATCTGAATAAAGTCTAACCCAGATAAACTGGAATTTTTAAAGATCCTGGACTCTGTTCAGTACCCCCCTGAGGGGTATAAGTACCTTAACAGCTGCGTGTAACTATTTAAAAATATTTCACCTTTTTGATTTCCTGCCAGAAAAAACAAGAAAATTACCACTAAGGTACTAATACCTAACCGCGCAGGTTGAAATATTATGAATAATAGAATAGTTATAAATATTTTCCTGATTTTTATTTTACTCCTGTACGGATGCTCGACTCTTCCGCCAAGACTACACAAATCAGGTTTAAACACTGAATTTAATTATACACATGACATTTCATTTACTGAATATATCCAAAAAACCCGGCTTATGATTGGTAAAAACCGCACGGACTTGGACAATGCAGACAAAGAAAAAATTATATGGGCCAACAGCCCATTTGAATTGATACCGAATGTTAATCTTTATCCTAAAACAGAAAACAAAAAATTTAAAAAAGGTATCCTCCTGATACACGGTTTAACGGATTCTCCCTATCTATTGAGACCTGTTGCCCGCCATCTTCAGTCTAAAGGTTTTTTGGTGCGAACAATTCTCCTGCCTGGACACGGAACGATACCGGGCGATCTTCTATCTGTTAAATATGAAACATGGATCAAGGCCGTTGAATACGGCATGTATCGTCTGAGACTCAATTGCGAAGAAACTTATATAGGCGGATTCTCAACAGGGGGCACTTTAAGTATGAATTATTCTTTAAAGAATCCCGACAAAATAAAAGGCCTGATCCTGTTCTCGCCAGCCATCGGCATCAAATCCAAGGCAGCCTGCCTGAGTGTTTATTTAAATTATTTTAAAGATTGGCTCAGTGTTTATGATGACAATGATTATACAAAATATGAATCATTCGCAATCAATGGTGCCGCCCAGATATACAAACTCACTGAGAGAAATAAAGAAATCCTGGACAAGCAAGATTTAAAACCGAATTTTCCCGTATTTGCAGTATTAAGTGAGGAAGATAAAACTATTGATTCCGAAAAAACTATTGATATCTTCAATTCTTATCTGAAATCCGATAAAAACAGGATAATACTGTATACTACTGATCCGGGAAAATACAAAAATAACGAGGATCTAATTATCGCACAAAACAGCTATATACCTGATCAACATATTCTGAATTTTGGACATATCTCCATAACCGTTCCACCGAATGACCCGCATTACGGCAGAAACGGCGACTACAGGAATTGTCTCCATTATTTCAAAGAAAAAGATACTTTCAGTTCCTGTCTTGAAAATCCTGATATCTGGTGGGGGGAGACAAATAAAAAGGGGCTGGAATATGCTTTAAAGAATAATCTGCTTATCGGCAGGCTTGCTTTTAATCCACATTTCGACCGGATGATCAAATACATGGATGATTTTTTATCGGCAATAGAGTAAGCACTCACCAGCGATGCTTTGAAAACTGCTATGTTAAAACGTAAATATTCGAATTTTCACGTAACTTACCCATATTACAGCACTGTCAAAGATCGGTTCGCCTTGACTTTTCGTTTCACGTAGGATAAATTTAACGGTTTTTGCGATTGCAGGCCTATGTTGTGACAATCGTGCTCGGTCCTGTTTGGCAAATATGATTCGGACGCTTTTCGGCGATGCCGGTATAATGAGGATGCTGATTTGACTGTAAAGGCATTAAAGGGCTTTAAAGATATTTTGCCGGATGAGGCGCGGACCTGGCAGATTATTGAACAAACTGCCAGGGATATCTTTCACAGGTTCGGCTTTTCCGAAATCAAAACGCCGATTCTCGAAAAAACGGAACTGTTCGCACGTTCCATCGGCGAGGCCACCGATATTGTGGAAAAAGAGATGTACACCTTTGAGGACCGAAACGGAGCGTCAATCACAATGCGGCCCGAGGGCACGGCATCCGTCCTGAGATCATTTATAGAACATGGCCTCCACGTCCAACGTCCTGTTCAGCGGCTTTATACCATGGGTCCCATGTTTCGATACGAAAGGCCGCAAAAGGGGCGTCTGAGGCAATTTCATCAGATGAGCGTGGAAGTTCTCGGTGCCGACAACCCAAAGGTGGACGCCGAGGTCATTGCAATGGCCCGCCTTCTGCTCTATGAACTCGGCATCTCCGTTAGCCTTGAGATCAATTCACTGGGTTGTCGAAGATGCAGACCCTCATTTAACAGCCGTCTAGTCGAGTTTCTCGAAGAATGCGCAGGCCTCCTCTGTCCTGATTGCGAACGGCGGCGCCGCACAAATCCGCTCCGCGTACTGGACTGTAAGAATGAAAAATGCCGGACTCTGTTTGACAAGGCCCCGGTCATTTCGGACCACCTGTGTGATCAATGCAGGGATCATTTCACGGACACGGAAGATGGATTAAAACTCCTTGATATTCCCTATTCCGTAAATCCGTTCATGGTACGGGGACTCGACTATTACACGCGCACCACCTTTGAACTCGTTTCGGATGCCCTGGGCGCTCAAAGCGCAGTCGGGGCCGGCGGACGCTATGACGGACTGATAAAGGAACTTGGCGGCCCTGACATTCCGGGCATCGGTTTTGCCATGGGCATAGAACGGCTGGCGCTGCTCATAAATCAACAGGGAAAGAAGGCCGATGCAACGTCAATTGATCTCTTTGTAGCCGCATTAGGGAAAGCGGCCCGGGAAACCGCGTTTAAAATAGTACACTCACTTCGAGTCAAAGGACTTCAGATTGCAATGGACCACGAGGGGCGCAGTCTTAAAAGCCAGATGAAACAGGCCGGCCGCCTGAATTCCCGTTACACATTCATTATTGGTGATGACGAACTGGAAAATGGAGTGGGCGCCCTGCGGAACATGGTGACCCATGATCAGAGTCCTGTTCCCCTGCCAGGCGATTTAGAGGGCTGGGCAATAAAAATGGTTGAGATTATCAATTGAATTTTACAAACAAAGGAGAGCAGTCCTATGGAATCCATGGGCGGACTCAGGCGTAGTCATAAATGTGATGCACTTGGCGCCGGCAATATCGGAGAGGAAGTGATCCTCATGGGTTGGGTGCTGCGGCGCCGTGACCACGGCGGGGTCATCTTCATAGATCTCAGGGACCGCTGGGGTATTACCCAGGTTGTTTTTAACCCTGAACTCAATGCAAAAGTCCATGAAAAAGCGCATGATCTCAGAAGTGAGTGGGTGCTCGCAGTGAGGGGTAGAGTGGAAATGCGGCCTGAGGGTATGACAAATCCAAACCTCAAGACAGGAGAGATAGAAATTCTTGTGGATGAGCTGCGCATCCTTAACAAGAGCAAGACTCCTCCGTTTCCACTTGATGAAGACGTGCATGTGTCGGAGAATCTTCGGCTCAAGTACCGTTACATTGATCTAAGGCGCCCGGGCATGGCGGAAAATCTGATCTTAAGGCATAAGGCCGTTCAGGCAATCCGATTTTTTTTAAGCAATGAGAATTTTTTAGAAATCGAGACACCGGTCCTGACCAGGTCCACGCCGGAAGGCGCCCGCGATTACCTGGTGCCGAGCCGGGTCAATCCAGGCAAATTTTATGCCCTGCCCCAGTCGCCTCAACTATTTAAGCAGCTCCTCATGGTGGCCGGTATGGACCGGTATTTCCAGATAGTAAAATGCTTCCGGGACGAAGATCTTCGGGCCGACAGGCAGCCTGAATTCACACAGGTCGACATGGAGCTTTCTTTTGTCCGGGAAGAAGACATCTTTTGTATCACCGAAGGGCTCATGACCAGCCTCTTTAAGTCGACACTTGATCTTGATCTTGAGTTACCGTTTTCCAAAATGAGTTACAGGGAAGCTATGGACCGTTTCGGAACAGACAAACCGGATACAAGGTTCGGCCTGGAACTAATCAGCCTGACCGACGTGGTCAGGGACTGCGGCTTCAAGGTGTTTAAGAGTGTGGTGGAAAAGGGAGGCCTTGTGAAGAGTATTAACGCAAAAGGCTGCGCCACATTCACCCGTAAGGAACTTGACGATTTAACGGAATTTGTCAGTCATTTCGGTGCCAAGGGGCTTGCATGGGTCAAAATCAAACCAAAAGGAGAATGGCAGTCACCGATCGCCAAATTCTTCACGGATGAAGAACGGGACAATATGTCCAAAACCCTGAAAGCCGAGCCCGGGGATCTTATCTTTTTTATCGCCGATCAGCCTGCAATCGTTCTTCAAGCCCTTGCGGAATTGCGCCTTGAACTGGCGCGACGTCTTGACCTGATTGAGCCGGGAACGTTTGATTTCCTCTGGGTCACAGATTTTCCGCTCTTAGAATATGACTACGATGAAAAGCGTTACACCGCGGTTCATCATCCGTTCACAGCGCTTCACGAGGATGATCTCGACAAGCTTGAATCCGAACCCGGCATAGTCAGGAGCAGAGCCTATGACCTTGTCCTGAATGGAGTCGAGATCGGCGGCGGAAGTATCCGTATCCATCAAAAGACAGTGCAGGAAAGGACTTTTTCAGCCCTTGGAATCGATAAGGCGGAAGCAACGGAAAAATTTGATTTTCTACTCCAGGCCCTGGACCTGGGAGCGCCGCCCCACGGAGGGATCGCCTTTGGCCTTGACAGGCTGTTGATGATTTTGGCAGGCCGGAATACTATCCGGGACGTAATTGCATTTCCAAAAACCCAGAAAGCTGCCTGCCCGCTTGCCGAAGCGCCTGCATCAGTCGCGCGCAAACAACTAACCGAACTGTTCCTACGACCAGACTGGGAAACTTGATGAATGATGAGTGATGAATGATGAAAAACAACGAGAAAAAATAGTGTAATAGCTCAGGGTTAACTGCTTTACTTTTTTTAATACGACTATGGGGCAAGTTTTAACCTTTGACCCCCTGAACCCCTGACCCCCTGAACCTTTGAACCCGTGAACCTATGAACCTATGAAATCCATGAATAATGAATTGCTTCCGCCACATATCCGTTACATGCTTGACCCAGCCATATATCCGCATTCAGTTGACAAAATTAAACTGATCCAGACCCATATTTCTTTTGTTTTCGTGGCGGGTGACTTTGTGTATAAAATCAAAAAGCCTGTTGATTTTGGTTTTCTCAATTTTTCGACCCTGGAAAAACGAAAATATTACTGCGAACAGGAAGTGGTTCTGAACCGACGTCTGTGTCCGAAAATATATCTGGAAGTGGTATCTATCAACCAATCAGGGTCTGATTTTTCCCTGAATGGACCCGGATTGAATATTGATTATGCCGTCAAGATGGTTCGCATGCCGGAAGATCGCATGATGGTCAATGTTATACGGGCCGGACAACTTACCAATGAAATGATAGACAGTATTGTTGATGCTTTAATTCCCTTTTATCGGAATGCGGATAATAGTCCTGAAACCCTGGCCTTCGGCACTTCCAAGGCGGTCGCCGTAAATGTTCTTGAAAATTTTGAACAGACCAGGGAGTACATCGGCTTGAAAGCATTGAGCAAGGAACAGTTTAAACAGATCAGCCGATATTCACGCGAATTTCTCCGGAACGAGGACCTGTTCAATCGTAGGATTTCCAAAGACCGTGTCAAGGATTGTCACGGCGATCTTCATTCCGCGAATATTTGTCTGGCCGACAATGTATACATTTATGACTGCATCGAATTTAATAAACGACTAAGATACAGTGACGTGGCAAATGATGTGGCGTTTCTTGCAATGGACCTGGACTTCCACGGACTTGAAGAGCTTTCAGCCCGTTTTATTGAAAGATTTATGGATGCATCAGACGACCCGGAACTTATCAGGGTTCTGAATTTTTATAAATGCTACAGGGCCTATGTTCGGGGTAAGGTCGGTCTTTTCACGGCCCATGGGCCGGAAGTTGATGAAACAGAGAGAGCATTTTCTCTTTCCCAGGCCGAGAAATATTTCAGGCTGGCCCATCAGTATGCAATATTATGATAAAACAGTATGGAATAATTGTCTTTTTCGGATTAATTGCGACCGGTAAGAGTACGCTTGCTCGAGCCTGGGCATCCAGGAATAATATGGCGTATTACAATTCTGATCGGATACGAAAAGAACTTGTCCCCATTTCCGGAGAGAGTTCAAAAAATGAACAATTCAACAAAGGGATTTATGGCCCCGGTTTTTCGGAAATGACCTACAGGGCCTTGCTGGACCGGGCCGAAATCGAATTGGTCCATGGCGGGTCCGTGGTGCTGGACGGTTCGTACCAGGCCAGGAAGGAACGCGATCGCATCCGTGAGTTGTCCAATAGAATGGGGGTAAAAGTATTATTTGTTCTCTGCACTTGCCTGGAGCAGGAAATGAAAAGGAGAATGGAAATAAGGGCGAAAGATCCGAACGCTGTTTCAGACGGGCGATGGGAAATTTACCTGAAGCAGAAAGCGCGATTTGAGGATCCGGTGGAGCTGACTTCCGATGAGCTGATAGTTTTCTCCACTGACGCCCCGCCAGAAGATCTTTTAAACCAATTGGAAAAACAATTATAGCCGGCTGTACCGGCGCGGGACTGGAACTGTGTACTCTCGAATATATTATCTTAGGTTTCCAAAGGACATTATAGATCAACCGATCATATGTAAACTTGTAAAACGGTTTGATATTGAGTTCAATATCCTCCAGGCGTCCATACTGCTTGATCATGCGGGAAGGATGATACTGGAGCTTATCGGCTACAAGCAGAATATCAAAAAGGGTCTCGAATATTTGAAAAGCCTGGGTGTAAAGGTCGAAACCCTGGCCGCAAGTATAAAACGTGATGATGAAAAATGTATTCAGTGCGGAATCTGTACAGGTATCTGCCCCACTGGTGCGCTTTATATTCACCGTCCCGACATGGCAGTCCTGTTTGACGCGGAAAAATGTTCGGGGTGCGGCCTTTGTGTGGCATCATGTCCGCTAAGGGCCATGGAAGTGGCTCTTGACAGCACTGTCACTGCGGCCGGTTGATTGTTATGCGGTCCCCCCTATCGATCAAAAATCCGTTATCATGGCTGATCCGACTGTTCGCGTAGACGCATGAGCCGTTCATTGACACGCGGGAACAGTGATGCTTCAGTGTGAGGCAAAAAAAGGGCGCCAATGTACTGATCGTGAAAGCCCGAAACCTCGGAAAGCTCAAAACTGGTCATCCTGCGAACCACATCCACCACGTTCTGCCGGATATGGTTGCTGAGTCCGCTCATCCTGCATCCCATGAGCGATCCGTTGCCCACATACATTACCTTGTCGGGATCCACCTCCGGGAGAAGCCCGACGGTCATCGCGCTGTCAAGATCTATGAAACTGCCGAAAGCGCCTGCCAGGATTATCTGTTCGAGATCTGACACCTGAAGTCCCACTTCCTCCACAAGGGTCTTGCATCCTGCGTAGATCGCGGCCTTGGCGCGAATAAAATTATCAATATCCACTTCATTAATAACGATATCACGATCCGAGTCGGCCTCATCCTTCCATGCAAGCACGTATTCATAGCCACTGTCTCCTTTTCTGATCCTGGGAGTGTCAAGGTTGCGGTTGAATTTGCCCCGCTGATCGATCAGGCCATGCTCAAAAAGTGTTGCCACAATTATCAAAAGACCGGATCCGCATATTCCCAGAGGAGGTTTTTTGCCGATTGTGACGTTCATCGGCTCAAAAGTGACCTGATTCAAGCCAAAATCCTCTATTGCACCTTTGGCCGCACGCATTCCAAAGGTGATTCCACCACCTTCAAAAGCCGGACCTGCGGAACAGGCGGCACACACCAACCATTCCCTGTTCCCGATCACGATCTCGGCATTCGTGCCCACATCAATATAAAGAGTCAGTGTGCTTGTTCGGTACATGCCTGAGCCCATCACTCCTGCCACAATATCACCTCCCACGTAACTGGATATAGATGGATACAGCAAAGCCACCGTATGGTCGTAAAGATTCAATTTAATATCCGTTGCCCGGATCGGAGGAAAAAACGTACTGACCGGGACATAGGGTGACCGTCGAATACTATGGGGTTCCAGCGCCAGCAGCAGATGAGTCATGACCGTGTTCCCGGCAATGGTTATTGATGAAACCTCATCCCGGTCTATCCCTGTGCTTAAAAGGAGTTTGTCAATTATTCCGTTAATAGTTGTAACGACAAGTTCCTGCATCAGTTCAAGCCCTTTCGGCTTTTCAGCATAGACAACGCGCGAAATTACATCCTCGCCGTAACTGAGCTGTTTGTTATAATCGCCCTCCTCTGCCAGTATTTCCCCTGTGCGAAGATCAACAAGTTTTCCGTTAACCGTGGTAGTTCCGATATCCATTGCAAGTCCGTAACTCCTTTCCGTCCAGTCACCGGATTGAATATTTACCAATAAAGTTCGTGCTTTCTCGTTAACAGGTCTTGCAAGGGTGATCGTGACCTTGAAATCATCATCCCTGAGCACCCGTCTCATCTTCCGCAACACAGTAAGACCGATGGACATCCCCCTTATATTATACCGATCTTTAAGACCCTGGATTACACGCCCACTGTCTGCCATGTTGTCTTCGGCACAGGGCCTCGGCAGGTCAAGAAAATACTTTTTTACCGGAGGTTCAAATATCCCTTCCTTTTTTAATGAGTCAATATCAAATATATGTTTGGATGCCCAGTGCCTCTCAGGCACGGTTGTAGTAATATACCCTCCGAGTCCCCCTTCCTCGAAAAGCCTGATTGTCAGGTTGCCCTTGACTGTTGCAAGACAGGCGAGACGGTAACCGGCTTCGTAATCCTCGGGAGACAATTTTTCGCTCTTCCCTCCGTCCACCTCACCGTTTTCGATCAATATGCGGCACTTTCCACACACGCCTGCCCCGCCACACGAAGAATTGATATGGATACGGGCTTTTCTGGCGACCTCGATAAGTGATTCACCGTCAGCCGCTTTTGCGACCTGCCCTCCTGGTGCGAATCTGATTTCATGGTATTGAGCGCTACTCTTTTTCTCCATGCCGGCTCCTTTATTAATGCGCATTTGATTACTATCTCAGGATATGGATTTGTCCGCTATTTTTCCCCAGGTACATCTGCAACCCCGAAATGTAAGACAATCTGACTTTTATCTTTCATTTACCCACATCTTTCACTTCCTTGTCAAGCTGCTCGTTGGCTGAGATTATAATTTAAGGGTTCGCTCAAAAATAAACTTAGGGTCTGGAAAGAAATAACTTGGGTAATTCCGATCCGAAATGTGTTGCAGATTTAGTCGGTTTGATATTCACGAAACCGCAAGCGTAGCAGGGCTACGGTGAGGATTTCGGGGATGTCAAACCGGCTAAAAGTGTGATACAGTTCGGAAACGGAAAATCCAAGTTATTTCTTTCCAGACCCTTAACGCCCCATGGGCGAATTTTGTCCATTCACAATCAACTATTATCAATTCACAATTATTTCTTCTTTAATGACGGAAGTTCAAATCAAGTACGTAATTCGTAACTGCACAACCCGGATTTTTTTTGACTTGACTCCAAATTGTGTGATATGTTGAAGTAAGGGCTCGCTCAAAAATAACTTCACATTTTCATGCGCCGATCCATCCCGCATGGCTGCGTTGCTCGTCGGTTAAATAGCCCTGCTATTCGCCCTCCTCGCGCCTTGCCATGCGGGCGCCTCAACACCTGAAAATGTAAATTTATTTTTGGGCTAACCCTAACTTCCAGTGCGTCATCTGATGCTGAAAATATTCTGATTATATCAGAAAATATTTTTTAAAAAAATCAAGAAGAGATAAAACCTTGACAAATTCCAATCGTCTTGCCGACTTGTTTGTCACTCTCTGTGAAATTGATGGTCCATCCAGACATGAAGGACAAGTAGCCCAATTCATAAAATCCTTGATTTCCGAAGAATTATCCCCCACTGAATTAATTGAAGATGACTCTGCGGTCAGTACCGGTTCGCAGTGCGGCAACCTTATAATCTGTTTTGATGGGGGCCTTAGCAGGCCCCCGATTTTCTTTAACGCTCACCTTGACACCGTGGAACCAGCCTCCGGGGTGAGAGTTCAACGAAAAGGAGACACCTTCTTCAGCCGTGGTCAGACCGTTCTCGGAGCTGACGACAGGTCCGGAATTGCCATCATCATAGAAGTCATTCGGTCATTGCGCGACCACAACATTCCATTCCGTCCGGTCGATCTGATCTTTACGACTTGCGAAGAAGTTGGGCTTCTTGGCGCTAAGGCCCTGAACCCTGATCTGATCCGAGGGAGATTCGGATACTCACTCGACACTACCGGCGTTGACCGTATTGTTATCGGCGCGCCGTCGGCCAACAATATTCGGGCAGAGATATCAGGAGTAAGCGCGCATTCCGGCCTTAATCCGGAAAAAGGGATAAACGCGATTATTATTGCATCCAGGGCCATCAGTAATATGTTTTTAGGCCGTATTGATGAGGAGACCACCGCAAACATAGGAATTATCTCCGGCGGCACTGCGACTAACATTGTCCCGGATTATGTAATTGTTCGGGGTGAAGTGAGAAGTCATTCAGAGGAAAAACTGGAAACCAATACCAGGGAGATTGAATCCGCATTTCTAAATGCCCTTAATTCTATTGCCCCCTTATCCAACAATGGTCAATCCTTCCCAAAGCTGAATTTTTATTTTGATCGACAATTCCCGGCATTTCGATTGTCAAAATCGGAAGAGGCTGTTGCGCTGGTTCAGGATGCCGCTTCCGCCTTAAACCGCGATATCGAATTCGCTGTTGCCGGGGGAGGTAGTGACGCAAATATATTTAACGGCCATGGACTTAGTACAGCTATTATTTCTACCGGCATGACAAAAGTACATACCACTGATGAATTTATTCATCTGCGAGACATGATCAGAACTTCCGAATTGATATCCACCATGCTAACCTCTTGAATGAACTTTCTAATCAAGCAATGTTTCACGTGAAACATGTCCTTTTTGTCGTTCCATGTTTCTGTTTTCTGCGGCAACGGATACAAATTTCAGCACACCCTCCACCCAACCTACAATATATTCTGATCTCTGTTGCTCTGGACTTAATTTCAAACTTTTTTACAACCGCTAAAATTTATCACAACTACCTGACATAACGACCCATTCAGTGCCCTGTGGCTGGTGGCAATAGGAATTTCGGTTGAAAATGAACTCAAGAAGTGGTTTAAGT
>JAYEJK010000237.1:0-12007 GCA_034660535.1 Thermodesulfobacteriota bacterium
CGCCTGTGGTGCCACATGTTTTAAGGCACTTATACCCCTCAGGGGGGTACTGAAAATAGTCCAGGACCTTTAAAAATTTCCAGTTTATCTGGGTTAGTGCCTTAGTGGTAATTTTCTTGTTTTTTGTACCCCCTCAAGGGGGTACTGAAATGAGTGGCAGAAAAACTTTGAAGTTATATGTGACGCCTGCGGCGCCACATGTTTTAAGGCACTTATACCCCTCAGGGGGTACTTAAAATTAAAATAGTCCAGGACCTATAAAAATTTCCAGTTTATCTGGGTTAGTAAACGTTCACCAAGTGAAAATAAGTTTGGAAACACTCGCCGGCAGGCTGAAAAAAAAAGACAAGGGAGCGTCGCTAAAGGAAAGATCAGGGTACCCGTTCACGCCCGTTCAGAGTAGAAAAAGCAAATAAGGGATGGGGTCGAAATAACTTCCCATCCCTTATTTAACAATGGTATTTTTTTATTCGATGTTGGACGTTGAACATTCGGGGTTGGTTTTAATTTCGGCCACAAGTCTTTCATTGGGCAAAGGTGGGCACAGCCCACCCTACAAAAAATACATATTTCCACCATGTTATTCTTAGTTCTCTTGTAGGGTGGGCTATGCCCACCGTTATAATGGCCGAAGTTAAAACCAACCCCGAACATTCAATGTTCGATGTTCATTTTTTATCTTATAAGATCAGGTAATCATGACCTCTTTCAGCACATCGATATTTTCAAGGGCCTTTCCGGATCCGAGAACCACTGAAGAAAGCGGATCATCCGCAATGATGATGGGCAGGCCGGTTTCATGCTTGAGACGCTTTTCCAGGTTGCGCAGAAGCGCACCCCCGCCGGTTAGGACAATGCCCTGGTCAACAATGTCTGCAGACAATTCAGGAGGGGTGAGTTCCAGGGCCATCTTAACGGTTTCAACTATCGTATCAATCTGCTCGGTAATAGCGGTCATGATTTCACCGGAATCGATGGTCAAAGTCTTCGGCACTCCCGTTACAAGATCTCTACCCTTGATATCCATGGTATTCAGAGGCGGCTCGGGCAGGACGTCTCCGATAGTGGTCTTGATCATCTCGGCGGAATGTTCACCGATCGCCAGATTGTGTTTCCGTTTAATGTGCTGGAGTATGGCATCATCCATCTTGTCTCCGGCCACACGAACTGAATTTGAATAGACAATGCCTGCAAGCGAAATTACCGCCACTTCAGTTGTGCCGCCTCCGATATCGACAACCATGTTAGCCGTTGGTTCGGTTATAGGCAGGCCCGCTCCAATGGCTGCGGCCATAGGTTCCTCAATAAGATATACTTCCCTGGCGCCGGCTGATTCGGCAGATTCCCGCACAGCCCTCTTTTCCACCTGAGTAATCCCGGAAGGGACGCTTACGATAATCCTCGGATGTACCAAAGTACGTCGATTGTGTACCTTTTTAATAAAATATCGAAGCATGGCTTCAGTCACTTCAAAATCCGCAATCACCCCGTCCCTGATCGGACGAATAGCAATGATGTTCCCAGGCGTACGCCCAAGCATCATCTTGGCCTCCTTGCCTACAGCAAGGACTCTGTTGACCCTCGCATCTTTTCGTACGGCCACAACGGAAGGTTCGCGCAACACAATCCCCTTACCCTTTACAAAAACCAGGGTATTGGATGTTCCAAGATCAATGGCCAGGTCATTTGAAAGCCAGCCGAAAAATGCGTCTCTGGGAGAAAACATAAAAATATTTCCTTTGTAAAACTGCTCCGGTTGTCAGGGTCATGGTTCAAAGTGAGCGAACCCTTATAGTTATTCCAATATCTAACCCAGATAAACTGGAATTTTTAAAGGTCCTGGACTATTTTAAGTACCCCCCTGAGGGGTATAAGTACCTTAACAGTAGCGTGTAACTATTTAAAAATATTTCACCTTTTTGATTTCCTGCCAGAAAAAACAAGAAAATTACCACTAAGGTACTAAAAAAATATTTTAACAGAACAGTAATTCATTAGCAAGAAAAATGGCCTGCAAAAGCGGAGAGAAAAGCCTTGACATCAATTTATAGCCCATGGTATTTAATGAGTATAATTTCAGTCAGATATGTCCGATTATCGAAGAGGGGCTATAGCTCAGCCGGGAGAGCGCTTGAATGGCATTCAAGAGGTCAGCGGTTCGATCCCGCTTAGCTCCACCATTTTATATTTTTTGGGGATGGCTTAAAAGGGTTTTTCCCAGAATCGGAAAGCCTCTGCGGACAACTTAGAATTGGCCTTCTTCTTGTCGCAAAGGCTTTCTTTATCTAATAAAACATGACATCATCTAAAAAACCGGCCGACACAGGGCCGGGCACATCCTCTAAACCTGTTACGGATGACGCCATTCTCAAAGTGACCAAGGAGATCATGGTCAAGTTCATAGAGACCGGGCGCCTTTCTCCTTCCAATTTTGACGAGACTTTCAAGAATGTATTCAACACGGTGAAAAATACCGTACTATCCTGATTCCGCACACACATTACGACAAGCTATACATGTGAACCTTGATCCTCAACTGAACCGCTTTCCGGATAACGTCCATCACATCCATCTTATGGGTGTCTGTGGAACCGGTATGGGTGCGCTCGCCGCAGGCCTTAAAGACATCGGATTTCATGTCACCGGTTCAGATGAAAACGTCTACCCGCCCATGAGTGAATTCCTGGCAAAAACCGGCATCATGGTTACAGCCGGCTACTCACCGGACAATCTTGAACCAAAACCCGACCTGGTGATTGTCGGAAACGTCATCAGGCGAGACAACCCGGAAGCCCTTGGCCTGGCTGATGCAGCCATTCCGTATGTCTCCTTTCCCCAATGCCTCAATCACTATTTTCTTTCCAACCATACATCTTTAGTTATTGCCGGTACGCACGGTAAAACCACGACCTCATCTCTTCTTGCCGCCATGCTTCACGAAGCCGGACTCTCTCCCGGTTTCATGATAGGCGGCCTGGTCAGGACATTCGGCAGCAATTTCAGAGTTGGAACAGGCAGCCATTTTGTAGTCGAAGGTGACGAATACGACACGGCTTTTTTTGACAAAGGCCCGAAGTTCCTTCATTACAGGCCCCATATCGCGGTCATCACAAGCATTGAATTCGACCATGCCGACATATACTCCGACCTGTCCGCTATAATCAAATCATTCTCAAGGCTGGTTGAAATAATGCCCGGCAACGGCTGCATCGTTGCCTGTTATGATGACCCCGTGGTCCGGGACGTGGTTTCCAATGCGCCCTGCCGGGTACTGAAATACGGAAAGACCGAAAACCTGAACTTCTCCCTGGCCGACCTTGACATCTCATGCGGGACTACTTCCTTTTCCGTTTTAAAAGATGGAACCATATTTGGAAAATTTAAAAGTATAATGCCCGGGCTCCATAACGCATTAAATGCACTCGCCGTCATTGCAACAATGGACACCTTGGGAGTATCGCGGGAAAAGATAATTGAGAGTCTTCCACGGTTTAAGGGGATAAAACGACGTCAAGAGGTGCGGGGAACGGTATGTGACGTCACGATTATCGATGACTTTGCGCATCATCCAACTGCGGTCCGGGAAACCCTGGCGGCCCTGCAGGCCGCTTACTCAGGCCAAAGGCTTACGGCAGTGTTTGAACCACGCACCAACTCAAGCAGGAGAAGTGTGTTCCAGAAGACATATGTTTCCTCTTTTGACCACGCTGACCGGATCCTTGTAAAAGAACCGATTGCGCTGACAAACATACCTGAGAATGAGCGATTCTCGGCTCGTAAGCTGGCTGCCGACCTGTGTGACCGAGGTCTCGACGCCCACCATTTTTCCACCACCGAAGACATACTGCTATTCCTTAAAAAAAACGCTGTCAGGGGAGATGTAATCGCAATTCTCTCTAACGGCGGTTTTGATAATATCCACTCCCGCCTTATAGAAATCCTGAAATCGAATATTGGTTGATTGGTTAGTTGGTTGGGTGGTTGGGTGATTGAGTGGTTGAGTGGTTGACCTGTGAACGTTTACAGTCTAAAAATCGGTTTTCCAGAAAATGTCAAGGCCTGTCTTTTCCGGGTCCAGCACCATGCTCTCTATACTGAATCCGCCTTTCAGCTTATACTGCATACGCAATTGTCCCGGGGCTTCCGGATCAAACATGTATTCATAAGAGAGCAGGAAATCATCGGAAAAATATTTGCTTACTGCAACGCTGCCATCGCCGTCCTCACCGGTGCCGCCGTAAAAGCCTAATGAATTCAATAGCCCCTGATCACCTGTAAACTCTTTGAACCTGTCAAGCAGGTTACTGCCCACAAGCGAGGCCGCCCCTCCCTGAAACCGGGTAGTTTCGTCCCCTGTCAAATTCTCCAGGGGTTTGCCGAACAGAATATATGCCATGATATCTTTCTCCGGAAGCCATGGTTTGCTTTCCAGTATGAGTTCCGGTTCATTTACTGTTCCTGAGATGACGGCCGTAATCTCAGCTCCGGGCACGGTGCAGACCGCCTTTGCGGACAGGGCCGGATTGATCTTTGAAGTTTCCGCGAATTTTACTCGCCCTTCCGTCACGATAAAGTCCCTGCCTGCTGTCTGGTAACGGCCGTCAACAGCGTAGACCGAGCCTGTCAGGTTGAAACCGTCCAGCTCGTTGTTGACTGCCCGCAGTTCACCTTTCAGCTCAACATCCAGTTCCCCGGCATGAAGAAATGCATTCCCCGGCATTTTGATGACCAGATCAAGATCAATGCCCTTCAAATTTGTGTGCACATCCGGAAAATGGCCCGCCGCTCTGTCCCCTTCTCTGTCCTTTCTTGACTCGAAAACAACAACATCTTCCGAGACATCAAAATCAGCCGTGACCGGCGGTTGCCGAGTCTTACCTTTAAGCACGACGATTTCTCCCTTAAGAACTGTAGATTCAGGGGATCCGCCCACATTGATCGTAAAGGAAATTTCACCCTCATGAATCCCTTTATGCGACAGGGCCAGTAGTTCCGATGAGAGGTCCATGTCAATATTGCCTATCTTCCCCTTGGAATCGACCTCAAGACTGCCTGAGGCAAAAATATCACCTTGGTCCCCATACAGTTGGAAATCCTTTAACGTAATTTTTTTCCCATCATAAAAAACAGAGCCTCTACCGTCGGCAAAACGGGTATCAGTCTCAGGAATCACAAAATCTACATTGCGAATAATCAGTTCACCGGTTATCCAGGGGAGTGCTCCAGGAGAAGGCGTTAACGCGAGATCAGCCGTAAGCCGACCGGGACGACCGATTTGATCAGGCAAAGGCGCTTTAGCCAGATCGATGTCTTTAAGAGTCAAATTTCCGGTCATTAAACCGGTTTCAGCCTTAAACGCAAAAGGAGAAAAGGATAATGACACAGGAACAGCCACATCAAATTGCAGGTCTCCGCCGGACTCCGCATTCACCACTCCATTCAACCGGGCCCGACCTTTGGAATAATTACCGAAAAGGGAGAACCCGCTGAAAACTCCGGCCGGCACTGTATGAAAATCAAACGAAAAATCCGCCTCCGGGTCGGCCAATGGCCCGGTTACCGTGATATGGGCTGACAACTCACCACCCGGAACCTGAAACGGAATGCCGTCAAAATCAGCCGGGGCGACGATAAAATCAGTAAGGGACATATCCGACATCAGGCCTCTTTCCTGTTCCCATTCCAGTGAAACCGTGAATTCACCTTTTTCCGAAGAAAATCTCAAATCGTTACAGGAGAAGATTCCTTTACCCAGACCAACGCCGGCAGGAGCATCCAGATTCCAGACTGAACCCGACGCCTGCGCTGTCACTGCATCAATATATAAATTCGGTACATCTCCGGCGCTGTTCGAGATGTTACCGGTGAATAAATTTTCCACGACACGCGCTTTAATTCGAGGCCATGAAATACGGCCGAATCTCACATTATCCGCCAAAAAATCCCAGGACCTCACTGACTCTCCCTTCAGACCTCCCGGAACTATGTCGATCCTGGCTTGTTTAACGCCGAATCCGTCTCCGACCACATTATTAGTATGGATTGTACCGAAAAATTCCGGCTTCCGAAAGGATCCGGTCACAGAACCGTTTACATCAAACGAACCGGAAATATCTTCCAGGAAACCTCCCAGAAGCAGATCATTGGCTGTAACGGCCAAATTCAGGTGGTCATTTTCCGGGACCGGCCCCTGAACATGCAGGACAATCCCGACTGCCGGAGCGGGTCTGGTTTCAGGCGCGGTTCCGGGTCCATCTTTTAAGTCCGGTGACGGAATAGCTGCAAATTTGAACTTCCGGTACTGAAAACGTTCAAAGGTGATATCACCGGACATATTTCCCGATTCAAAAATAAAACCGGCCCTGCCGTAAAGCCCTTTCGGCAGGTTGTCACTTTGCCCGAAAAGGTTCAGATCCAGATCCTCAAAAGAAGAATTAACCGACCAATTAAATTCTCCCCCTTCTCCTTTACCCAACTTTTTCACGGTAACGGAAAACACGGGATTTCCCGCCCCGGTAATTGACACGGCGGATTTCAAATTAAAACCCGAATCACGATACCCAAAAGAAAAGAGACCTCTTTCCAAGGCCACGCCAAGGATATCGGCGTCCCTGACTTCTAAAGTCCCTTTCACGGCATGGTATAAATCAAGGTTTGACTCCAGTTCAAGCTTGAGGCTTCCGTCCAGCGCGTTATCAACCATTAACCTGTCAAGCCAAGGTAAAACGTCAGGGAATTGTTGAAGAACGCCCTTTCCTGACGGCCGCTGTTTCCCATACAGATCCAGGAGTTCACGAACATCAAGTCCGGAAAAATCAATAGTGCCCTGAAACTCCATACTGTCTGACAGCGGATCGTAAAGATTACCACTGATCGATACTTCCGTCCCGTCCCAGGCGAATCGCTGATCAATCTGAAAGATGCTTTTGCGGATATCTCCCTCTGATCCGGCATCAAGATGCCGGTTTCCGCGGATGATCCCTGAAGTCGATACAGTGAATTCCTGAGACATTCCCCACTCATCCATTGCGAGACAGGGGGCATCCCAGGAAACTCTTCGAAGTTCCCGGTTACTTAAATCACAATCAAAATTAAGAGTAAATTCAGACCCGGAAGTCCTGGCCTTAAGGTCCGTCACCTCAAAGAGTTCGGGGGACAGGATCATCTTCTTCACCTGCACTTTTACCGGAAGAGCCAACGGCACTATTTCCATGCTCCCCTTCCGGATACTGCACCAGGCAAACCACTTGAATGGATCGCTAAACAGCGGAAAACCTGACTTGCCCTTGAGATTGACTTTGTCCAGAAAAGGGTTTGCCGGGCCGTCAAGGGCGTTGACTTGGTAAATTGCGGCATCAATTATTGAAAAGTGTTTTATCACACCCAGGCCGCCATGCGAGACCGAGGGGGCCATGTCATTTTCACCGCTTCGCACAAACGGCAGTTTCAGAGAGCGGCTGCCGTCGTTCAAGACTACCAGCTCCAGGCCTGTCACATCCACTGCGTCAAAATGAAGCAGGCCTGTTAACAGGTAAAAAAGTTCGCAGCGGACCGAAAGTTCTCTGATCTTGAGCCATGTACGGCCAAGGGTTTGTATCTCGATGTCGAAAAATGTAATTCCTTTAACAAGATCACCTTCTGAAGAGCCGATGAGGAATTCGCCGTCAACAACGGAAGCGGCCTTTTCGAATAAACGGCCGGCTACAAACCTGGCAGCGATTTGCGAACGGAGGAGGAAGAAGCCGCATACCGCAAGAAGGCCAAGCAATCCGAGCAGGGGGTAGATTATCAGACGCAGTCGTTTTCTCAATAAAGGTACCTATGGGGTAGGCATCAAAAATGGTCATTATAAATCCATAACGCACCTAAATAAAGGTAAAACTGGATATTCGATATAAGCCGGAGCGATAAATAGGAAGAATGTGAGGCATCGAATATCCAGATTTTCACCTTTCTTCTTGACAATCCCAGCAATAGATTGTTACAAAGTATCGATATATATCCGATTTAAATAAGGTAATAGCGTGCGATTGTCATCCGACATGCCTGCGGCCATTTTGCCAGGCAACATCAATTAGTTGCATGGGGCACTTGTTATATGACAATATATTTTAAGTGGGATTTAACTAACCCAGATAAACTGGAAATTTTTAAAGGTCCTGGACTATTTTCAGTACCCCCCTGAGGGGTATAAGTGCCTTAAAACATGTGGCACCACAGGCGTCACATATAACTTCGGAGTTTTTCTGCCACAAAAAACAAGAAAATTACCACTAAGGCACTAAATGTATTTCTTGACAAATAACTGGTCCGATCTGAAAAAGGAGAATCCATGACAAGAATTAACAAAATCATGCCGATCATGAAAGCTATGTCGGCGGTATTCCTTTTCACAACCATGGTTACCGGCTACGCTTTGACCGCGGGTGCGGCCGAAATCGCTGTTCTCTCAAATTCAGACTGTAGCAAATGCCATCCCAGGGAACCGGTTACTATAGCGAATAAAGGAGGTCTGCATAAAACCGACGTCACATGTCTGGACTGCCACGAGGAGCATCCGCCGCAAGGAACCGAGGCCATTCCGCCTTGCGCAAACTGCCATGAAGGCAAATCTCATTATGATCTACCCAAATGCCTCTCCTGCCATTCGGACCCGCATGCTCCCCTGGAGCTGGTACTGTCCGACGATTTGATCGGCTCTTGTCTGACATGCCACGAGCAGCAGGGCAAAGAATTCAAAGAGCAGCCAAGCAAGCATGGTGACGAATCATGCACCTCATGCCATACCGTCCACAAGGAAATCCCCGATTGTTCAGTATGTCATGAGCCTCATGCCCTTGGACAGACCGGCCAGGATTGTCTGGGTTGTCATCCGGTCCATCATCCACTGGTGATCGAATATCCAATAAGCACTTCAAGGACTTTCTGTACGCCATGCCATGAAGAAATCGGTAACCTGATGTCCCGGACCACTACCAAGCATCAGGACTTTACATGCGCGTTCTGCCACAGAGGCAAACACCCGATGCTCCCGACATGCACTGCATGCCACGGAGCACCGCATTCCAAGATAACGCATGAGAAGATGCCTGATTGTCTGGAATGCCATCTGGACAACCATAATCTGGCCAAATAAGGAACAAAGAGGAAATAAATTGAGCAAAATTAAGGGTTGGTTTTATCTTCGGCCATTTAAGAGTTGCGTGTTGAGCAGTGAGTAATGAGGAAAACCGGATCGTATCTGTAATCTCAATACTCATATCTCATATCCTGAGATGGCCGAAATTAAAACCAACCCCAAAAATTATCCGAATGAGTAAAATTTTTATTAATTTTTATTAACAGAGGTATGCGGAGGTATTAACAATGGCATCAAAAATGAAAGTCGGACTCCCCATCCTGGGGACCATGGGACTGCTGATACTGTTCAGCGTGTTTATCAATCAAGGGACTGCCATGGCACAGGAGGAGAATGTCTACAATGTGGACATCGAGCCTCTTTCCATCGAGGAATGCGCTCGCTGCCACAACTCGCATTTCAAGAGAATCAGGGATAAAGGCGACAAGCATACCAAGGTAACATGTACTGACTGTCACGAACTGTTCCATGCGTACAACCCGCTGAAAGGCAATTACGCGGACATCATGCCTAAATGCTCGACCTGTCACGACTCCACCGAACAACCCTTCACACTCCCCGCTCCCAAGTACCACACCGATGGCGAGATACTGAAAAATTGCCTCGGCTGCCATACGGATCCCCATCAGCCGATCGCGACGCTTCCGGATGCTTCAAATCTCGAGTCCAGCTGCCGAAAATGCCACGGAGATATTTCCGGCCTTCTTACGGACAAGCCAAGCAAGCATACCGACGAGGCCTGCTCCTCCTGTCATTCCGACAACCATGGAAGAATCCCGGATTGTTCGGAATGTCATGAATCCCACAGCCCGGCCGTTGCTTTGAACAACCCGGCATGTATGAGCTGTCATCCGGTTCATACGCCCCTTGTAATCGCATATCCGCAGGATCAAGACAACACGGTATGCGCCGGATGTCATGCCAACGTATTTGACGAGTTACAAGCCAACACGACCAAGCATACGCCGCTCTCCTGCGCGAAATGTCATCCTACTCATGCAGAGCTTATGGCATGTTCGGAATGCCACAGCGCATCTCCACATAATCCTTCAATCCACACAAAATTCCCTGTATGCGGCTCATGTCATAACACAGCACATGATCTGCACATGTAATAGGATTGAACAGGACTTATGATCCTGAATCTGATCTAACGTAAAGGGGGGCCGGCTTTGAAAGCCGCCCCCCTTTTTTATTTCCGAGAAAGAGATGAATGAGAGACAGGCTACAGAAACATCGTCATTTCTGAACCAGATGCTAAAATCGATATTTGTTTCGGTCTGGTTCATGTTCCTGACATTCCCCATAATGGTGATTCGTGTCAACCCAATCGAACAGGAAGTGGAATGGCGCTGGAAAAACCTTGTGATGGTCGGGGTTGTGAGTTTCTTCTTCTCATTTATTGCCCGGCGCCTGCTTGAACGAAAAAAATCGCGTAAAAAATCGATAGGCATCACCACTCAAAAAAAAATCAACCTGCCATCTCTGAAAGAACCACGCATTTACATCCCTGTTCTGGTCGTTTTTTCTTTCTTTGTTCTCGCCTTTCCCTTTATCTTTTCCATGTATCAGACCAGTATCATGACAACCGCCCTGATGTACGTTGTCCTCGGATTGGGTCTAAATATCGTTGTAGGCCTGGCAGGCCTGCTCGACCTTGGTTATGTCGCCTTTTATGCAGTCGGCGCATACAGTTACGCTCTCTTAAATTACCATTACGGTCTTGGTTTCTGGACAGCGCTCCCCATTGGAGCCGCCTTGGGCGCAATTTTTGGAATACTTTTGGGATTTCCGGTACTTCGCCTGCGAGGAGATTATCTAGCCATTGTAACACTTGGATTCGGCGAAATAATCAGACTCATCCTGGAAAACTGGAATGAATTCTCGTTCGGCCCCAGTGGGATCGCAAATATCGCAAGGCCATCTCTTTTCGGAATCGACTTGTCGCTTAAGGAGGGAACGATCTATCTCTATTTTCTCATGATCGGCCTTACGCTGTTTACAATCTTTGTGGTGAACAGACTCAGAAATTCAAGAATCGGCAGGGCCTGGATAGCCCTGAAAGAGGATGAGATTGCGTGTCAGGCAATGGGGATAGACAAGACAAAGACCAAGTTGACCGCGTTCGCGCTAGGTGCAACCTGGGCTGGAATGGTGGGAGTGATATTTGCCGCTAAAACTACTTTTATAAACCCGGCTAGCTTCACATTCCTGGAATCCGCGATAATACTTTCCATTGTTGTGCTTGGCGGTATGGGATCGATTGCAGGTGTCATCATCGGCGCGTTTATACTCATCCTTTTACCCGAGTACCTGCGGGCATTTTCTGATTACCGAATGCTCCTCTTCGGAGCCATAATGGTCATTATGATGATCTTTCGTCCCCAGGGGATAATCAGTAACGTGCGCAGGACATATTGAAAAGTTACTTGTGAATGTAACTTCTCCAAAAGTGGTGGCAATACCTATTCTATCCTTGGCATAACTTTTGGCGAAAATTTTTAGTAAGAGGAAGGCCGTACATGGCTTTTATTGAGGTTAATTGCTTTTGTGTTTTGTTGTATTTACCACGACCGGAGGTATTTCCTAACCCAGATAAACTGGAATTTTTAAAGGTCCTGGACTCTGTTCAGTACCCCCCTGAGGGGTATAAGTACCTTAACAGCTGCGTGTAACTATTTAAAAATATTTCACCTTTTTGATTTCCTGCCAGAAAAAACAAGAAAATTACCACTAAGGTACTAACCAACGAATCATTGAAGTAACACCATGATGATCGATCCTGACAATGAAACCCATAATGACTATCACGAACCAGTTAAAGGCGGCAGGTCTGCTGAAACAATCTCTAAATTGTAACAAAATAAG
>JAYEJK010000238.1:0-3059 GCA_034660535.1 Thermodesulfobacteriota bacterium
TGGCCTCATGGGCCAGGGCCAGGCTGTGGATGATGCTGGACTTGCCGGCGCTGTTGGCCCCGAAGATCAGGGTAATGGGCTTGACCGGGATGTTCTGGGCCTCGGCGAATGCCTTGAAGTTTCCGAGATGGAGTGATGTTATCATAAGTTTGCCTATCCTTGATTTTCGATTGATCGTTGCTGATTGGTTATCAACATGTAATCACCAACAAATCCAATTCCATGCCATCTTTACCAGTGGAATATCCTGTTTATTTTTTGTATGATGCAATAAAACAAGACCACCTGGAAAAGAATAAATCATGTTTGAAACCAGCCACATAGGAACATGCAATTTCCCCAGTCCGCGGCTTAATTTCGGCCCGCGATGGACCGCCAGCAATGCCGAAGAGGACTTTGCCCGTTCCTTTGCTGTCGATTATGACAACAGATATGCCGCGATTCACTCCGGCTCTTCCAAAATGTGCCGCGTCCTGGCCCATGAGGTGCCGGTCAACGGCTTCGGGATCGCCGATCTCGTTACCGTTTCATGGAATACGGGTGCCGCAAACCCCTTAAATCTTACGGCGGCATGGAATGAATTGCACGCTCGCCCAACCGTAAGGGCCTTTGAGGTCAAACTTTCCGACTGGCGGCGCGGCCTTATGCAGGCGCACCGTTATAATTATTTTGCCGATACGGCAATCCTCGTTCTCCCGACGGCCAAACTCCCAACGGTTTTAAACCTGAATACATTTAAGAACATTCGCGTCGGTCTGTGGGGCTATGACGAAACAACGCGGAAGATTATCAAAATCTATACCCCAAGGCCAAAGCGGCCTGCTCGGCCCAATCATCGCGAGAAGGCAATAGAACGGGTACTGGCCGTAATTAACCAAGCCCCGTCATCTTCTTGAACACGTGGATGCCCTCTCGCAGTGGCTCAAGATGGTCGCTACCCGATTTTCTATCGAGGCCAAAGCCCAACCCGGCGATTTCCGAGTAAATGGCTTCAGCCCTGCTGATTTCCAGATTGCAACTTGTCATGTTTTCCTCTATGTCTCCGGTGCCTAAGGTATTATTCAGTCTCTGCAAGGCCTCCCAGGTTTGAAGCGCCTCGCTGGCTCTATCCGGCTCAGGGTCGTAATCGGCATCATGGGGGAGCCCGTTCAACACCTCCGGGACCGTCCCGCTCAAGGCATCTTTCTCGGTGAAGGTTATCCGGTTCAGTAATGCAGCGCTCAGATAACGCAGGATCGGCTGGCGAGCCATGCCTTGAGTGGGCTGAAATCTATCCAGGGAAAAGGCGCGCAGATTGGCAAACCATCCCGAAGCCCCGGCCGTTGCTCCACACGCTGCAAGAAATGGCGTCAGCATGTCCGAAAACCCGTTAATGATTTGAAAACCGTTGATAGATAGACTGTGATTCAGCAGCATCCAGCCTGCAATGACATCCGCGTGAAAAATATCCGTTCTCACCTCCGTGCCCCGGCTTCCTACGAGCACATAAAAACCGTCCGGCGGTTCATCAAGCATGGTTATATCGTTCAGGAACTCCTCAAAATCGCCTCTTTCCAGGAGCGCTTCGCGACAGACCGCCAGAGTCACCAGTAATGGACGGTGGTCACCAAACCTTTGATAAACACCCCGAGCCTGCCGGATAAAATTTTTGGCAATTACTGCTTCGCGGGAATCGAAGGACCTGGAAATATAGATATTGGGGGCAATGACCGCAGTCACCGGCAGAGATATAATATGTTCAAGGGTAAGGTTTAAGACCTCTTCAACTTTTGAGGTAACCTCAAGCTCACTTTTTCGTTCGGTTGTAAAATGAGGCCATACCGGCAAATTGCCAATCCTGGCCATTTCGGAAGCCCCGGCAAAGGTTGCATAAAACTGGGGGTCGATAAAAATATCCGCATCGGGCCGAGCATTTTGATATCCGTCAACTTTCCCGGCCACCCCGTCCCGCTTTAAGTCGCGAGGACTCAAAATGGCCCCGTCAATCAAGCCCTCCTGGAGTCCCCTGATAATTTTTTCGCCTTCGCCATAGCCGTGCTGTGCGTATATTTTCATCGGTAGTTCTCCATGGTCTTGATTAAGCCGGTCAGGTTAGCCGGTCTGAGGGCCGGTAATTTTTTGATAAGCTGATCGATCAAACTGCACATTGCTTTATCTAGATCGGGCCGCAGGGCTGACAGAGGTTGCGGCCTGTCGTGTTTTATCCGGTACATGGTCGTGTACACTGCGTCATCCCGCCGGGCGAATGGGTTGACACCCGAGGCGAACTCGTAGAGCGTCAACCCCATGGTGTAGAGGTCGGCGCGGTAATCCAGGGACTGACGAAAATTAACATCGAGCATCTCAGGAGCGAGATAATAGAGTGTTCCCTGAATCTGCCTGGAGTCCAAAGTCAGGCGAGTGCCGCCCTGGACAAAAGCGACGCCGAGGTCAAGTAGTACAAAAGGCCGTTCTGGCAAATCAGTGGCCACCATGTTTTCCGGTTTGATGTCTCGATGGATGACCTTCATGCCTGCAAGCCGGCCAATGACATCAAGAAGGGCCAAACCGATCCCTGCCAGTTCTTGTTGATCCGGCTTATAGCCGCTTCTGATTCTTTTTCGCAAGGAGTCGCCGGCAACAAGTTCCTCTGAATACAGGATATAGGTATTGCCGCTGATCTCGCGATCTTCAGGCTGCAACTGACCAAGTTTGACCAGATAGGGCGAGGGGCATTTACCGAGAATGTCGATTTCACGGTACGCTCGGCGGCGATTGATCTCTTCCACGGTGGCATCCCCCGGATCAGTTGGAATCCGCACCAATTTCAGTGCCTCCTCTCTGCCGCCTATTTCCGCTCGAAAGGCAACTTTGAAGGTGCCTTCTCCCAGTTCCTCGATAATTCTCACCGCTGGAACCGTCGCTTGCACCTCAGCAATGGTTGGCTTGTTTTCCATGGTTCACCTCGCTTGACTTGTGATTTTCAATTGCCAATATCAGCAATCGGGCTCTTTTATTTCTTCTTGCCGCCTTTTTCCCGCTGGGATAATGCGCTGCCGGCGGCTGATTTGGAGGCTTTG
>JAYEJK010000239.1:0-3044 GCA_034660535.1 Thermodesulfobacteriota bacterium
GAACTGTATCACACCTTTAGCCGGTTTGACATCCCCGAAATCCTCACCGTAGCCCTGCTACGCTTGCGGTTTCGTGAATATCAAACCGACTAACCCAGATAAACTGGAAATTTTAAAAGGTCCTGGATAAGTGCCTTAAAACATGTGGCACCGCGGGCGTCACATATAACTTCAGAGTTTTTCTGCCACAAAAAACAAGAAAATTACCACTAAGGCACTAAATCTGCAACACATTTCGGATCGGAATTACCCAAGTTATTTCTTTCCAGACCTTAAGCTGAAAGCTGAAAGCTGAAAACTGACATCTGAGTAGTAAAAAACCATGAAAAGAGTTGTAATCAAGTTATTGTTTAACCGTTGGTCGGCATTTTTGCATGACATGCTGCTGATTCCAATTGCATTGCTTTTCTCGCTCTGGCTGCGTTTTAACCTGGGCGAGATCCCGGAGGATCATCTTGTAAGCGTATTTAGAATGCTTGTTGTGGCGATACCGGTCCAGTCCGTTTTTTTCTGGTCGTCCGGAATGTACCGCGGGTTCTGGCGCTTTGCCTCGATCCCGGACCTGATACGCATTTTAAAGTCAGTGGTTGTCGGAACCCTGGTAGTGATTCTGGTGGATTCACTGGTATTCCGCCTGGAAGATGTTCCCCGGTCCGTGCTTCTCCTTTATCCGATAATGCTTACGGCAGCTCTTATGTTTCCCAGGGTTATTTACCGATGGATCAAAGATAGTCATTTTGAATTGAACAGGCAGGAAGGTCAGCGAACCCTTATTATAGGCGCGGGCCATGCCGGTGAACTGCTTTTAAGGGACCTGATTCACAGGCCGGAGTATCAGCCGGTCGCATTTTTAGACGATAATTCGAAAGTGCACGGCCGGGAAATACACGGTGTGCGTGTTCTTGGAAACCTTGACGATCTGGGTGTGATTTCAAAACGGCTTTCGGTTGAAGTAGCGCTTTTTGCCATTCCTTCTGCAGGCAGAAATCTGATCCAGCGCGTGGTCCGTGAATGTGCAAAATTAAATCTTCAATGCAGGACGCTTCCAACCATTGTGGAACTCTCAGACAGAGTCGTTGATGTTGACCGGCTTCGGCCCATTACGGTGGATGATCTCCTGGGCCGGGAGGCAGTGAAGCTTGATACGCTTGCCATTGCCGGTTATCTCAAGGGCAAGCGCATTATGGTGACCGGCGGCGGTGGTTCCATCGGATCCGAGCTGTGCCGCCAGATCGCAAAGCTTGAACCGGGCAGGCTTATTGTTTTGGAACATTCCGAGTACAATCTTTACTGCATTGAGCAGGAACTCCTTTCAATTGATCGGAAGTTGCGGTTGGAGGGAGTGCTTGGAGATGTTAAAAACCGTGAACGTGTCGAATGGGCCTTTGGCGAGTACAGGCCGGAAGTCGTATTTCATGCCGCGGCGTATAAACACGTGCCTATGCTTGAGAGAAATCCGGCCGAAGGTGTAAGCAACAATATTTTCGGAACCGGAATTGTTGCCGACGCGGCAGACCGGTTCGGAGCCGAACGTTTTGTCATGGTGTCAACGGATAAGGCTGTGAATCCGGCAAACGTCATGGGAACCACTAAGAGAGTGGCTGAAATTTATTGTCAAAACCTTGATTCCCGTTCCAACACAAGATATATCACCACCCGTTTCGGCAATGTCCTTGGGTCCACCGGGTCAGTGGTTCCTCTGTTTGAGGAACAGATCAGAAACGGCGGTCCGGTCACTGTGACCCACCCTGAAATCACGCGCTATTTCATGACCATTCCAGAGGCTGTGGGGCTAGTGCTTCAGGCCGGATCAATGGGCAAGGGCGGTGAGATATTTGTGCTCGAGATGGGAGAGGCGGTTTTGATCAGGGAACTTGCCGAGCAGATGATACGTCTTTCAGGACTGGAGCCTGGAAAAGACATCCAAATTGTTTTTAACGGGCTTCGGCCAGGGGAAAAACTCCACGAACAGATCTTTCATGAAGAAGAGAATTTGAGAGGCACGACCCATCCCAAGCTCCGGTTGTCCGAGAGCCGTCATGTGGACTGGGACTGGCTGTCAGCCGAGATGAAAGCGCTTAAAGATGCCGCCCAAAGCAGGGACGTGATAACCATGATTGAACATCTAAGGAATCTGGTCCCTGAGTATTCGGTCGGGCCTGAAGTTTCAGCGGTTCGGCAGGACAGCGGTGGAGTGAAACTCAGGGTTGTGAAGGGCGGTTCGGGTTAGGGGATATGGGCAGGCAAAAAAGCATTTTCAGATTGATTGCGATTCTCTATGGCGCGGGTCTTTTTTTGTTGATCGTCACGGTTCTGGCAAATGAGATCGACAAGGGTCTTGGTTGGGATATTGTAAAGGATACCGGACCGGTTCAGTCTCTAACCGTTATCATTTTGACAGCCGCGGCCCTGATTTGCGTATATCTGGCCCGGCGTTATGAAGGCAACCGGCTTATGTTCGGGCTGATGAGCTACATCATGATATTTTACGCTGCAAGAGAAGCGGACCTGCACAATTTTGAAACATACAAGGTGGGTCCGACAAATATCAAATTTTACAGTCTGGCTGATGTGCCCGGCTGGGAAAAGGCTGTTTGCGGTATTGTTTTCATAAGCCTGATTTTAAGTATTCTGGTATTTCTGTCCAAGGTGCTGGGGCCATTTTTTTCAGGACTGAAAAACAGGCATTCGTGGGCCTTTTTTGCGCTTTTCTGGCTTGGCACTCTGATTAGTTCACAGGTTTCAGACAAATCATTTTTAAACGAGATGTTTGCCGGGCAGGCGCTTGAGGAAATCGCGGAATTAATTGCAGCGATACTCGTTCTCCTGGTCCTGCGTGATTTTCCGAGATGTGAAAAACAGGGATCAGGGCATAGTCGTTAAACCCCTCAGTCCTGAGTCCTTTAACCTACTAACCTAAGGGTCTGGAAAGAAATAACTTGGGTAATTCCGATCCGAAATGTGTTGCAGATTTAGTCGGTTTGATATTCACGAAACCGCAAGCGTAGCAGGGCTACGGTGAGGATTTCGGGGATGTCAAACCG
>JAYEJK010000240.1:0-3042 GCA_034660535.1 Thermodesulfobacteriota bacterium
GTTTTAAGGAGAATACAAATGGCAAAGTTATTACCGATTGCTGAAAGTATCAATATTATGGGCAACAAAACCGGCGCAGCCATGAAGGAGAGAAACCCCGGCCCGATCCAGGAAATGGCCAAAGAGGAAAGCGCGGCAGGCGCCGGCTATCTTGATCTGAATATCGGACCGGCAAGAAAGGACGGGCCGGAACTCATGCCATGGGTTGTGGAAACCGTGCAGGCGGTCACTGATACCCCTTTGTGCCTGGACACTACGAACACCGCTGCCATGGCAGCTGGTTTCAAGGTGGTTGCAAACAAGGACCAGGCCATTATGAATTCCATTTCAGCCCAGCCGGAGCGCATGGAAAAACTGATCCCGGTCGCGGCCGAGCATGGATGCCAGGTTATCGCACTCCTGTGGGGGCCGGACGGCATGCCCCGCGATTCAAATGAGCGTGCCGCCATGGCCGTGGACCTGATGATGGCCCTTGCCGAGGCAGGGATTCCCAATGAAAAAATGCTCTTTGATCCAATCGCTACTCCGATCACCCTGGGAACGGAGCAGATTAAGTCCGCTTTGGAATTTATGAGCATGCTTAAAGACATTGCGCCGGGCGCCGGTTCCACGGCCGGCCTTTCCAACGTATCCAACGGCGTTGCCGATAACCTTAGGCATTATCTGGACCGTACATATCTCATCATGCTGATGAAATACGGCCTTTCAACCGCCATTCTAAATACCTATGACACTGAGTTGATGGCCATTGTCAATGGCGAACGTCAAAACCTGATTGATCTGGTGCACGGCATGATGGACGGCAATGACCCTGATCCGTCAGCGCTGTCCGGCTCTGAACTTGAGCATTATAAAACATACAAGGTATTATCCGGTCAGACATTATTTTCCGAGTCCTGGCTGGAACTTTGACAAAAAAAACATTAATCTGACGGCAATGCCTTCACCCCCCTCTGTCAATATGCCGGATATCCCCTCACATCATATCATCTATGGCATGTGTACGGATTATATCTCCGGCAAAAGCGTGGTTGATACCGATGATGAGCGGTACCGCCGGAAGCTGGCCCGTTTCATAGTAGAGGAAAAAGGTTACAGTAAAAACGACCTTGAGTCTCTGTCCACAATCGAGACACTCTTTTCGGGGCAGTTTGTTGTCTCCAGAATCGATCTGGTTGTAAGCCTTAACAAAAAGCGATTCATGATCATTCGGTATGGTCCCGGATCTCTTGTGACACGCGAGAGACCCGCCATCGCCGCTGCCAGGATACTTGACCCGACTCACCAGATACCACTTGCAGTAGTGACAAACGGCGAGGACGCCGAGGTGCTTGACACCTTTACGGGCAAGGTAGTTGGAATGGGCCTTGACGCCATCCCGGAAAAGGACGAGGCTTCCGAACTGATCAAGACCCTGAACTTTTTACCCTTCCCGGAAGGCAAGAAACGGGAACGTGAAATGCGGATATTAAATACGTTTGATGTTGAGATCTGCCGTACAGGCGGACCCGCGTAATCGTTCACAGACGCCTCATCCGGAGTCTCGCAGGATGAACTATCGTCATTCCGGCTAACTACATGCCGGAATGACGAAGAAATTAATTGTTCTGTGTCTTTGCCCAATTTTATTAATAGGTTAGAGATTATCAGCACAATGTAGGGGCGAATCTTGTGATCGCCCGTAGGGCGTTATATTCTTTTTACCTGGAGTCTTACCATGTCTGACACACAATCATCCTGGACTAAAACGAGTTGGCGGAACTTTACGGCCCTTCAGCAGCCGAACTGGCCGGACCGGACTGATTACGATAATGCCCTGGAGACCATCTCGAAACTACCGCCCCTTGTGTTTGCAGGGGAAATACGCGACCTGAAAGGGTTGCTGGCAAAAGCCTGTTCAGGCGAGGCGTTTCTACTTCAGGGCGGAGACTGTTCCGAGGATTTCTCCATGTGCACAGCGCCTGTTATCAGGGAACTCTTAAAGGTCGTACTGCAGATGGCGGTGATTCTCATGTATGCAGGGGGGAAACCGGTTATCAAGGTGGGCCGCATGGCAGGCCAGTACGCCAAACCGCGTTCTTCGGACACGGAAATTGTAGACGGCGTTGAAATCCCGAGCTACAGGGGAGATATGGTCAACAGCCCGGAGCCTGTTAAAGATGCGAGGATTCCTGATCCCCAACTGATGGTCAAAGGCTATCATCTAGCCACGGCTACTATGAATATATTACGCGCATTTACCAGGGGTGGTTACGCTGCCATGCACCGGGTACACGCCTGGAACAATGAATTTGTAAAAAATTCGCCTCGTGGTCAGTCCTATGAAAAACTTGCCGGCCAGATCGGCAAGGCCCTTGAATTCATGGATATGATAGGCATTGACACGGACATCCCACAGTTGAAACAGGCCTCGTTTTTCACTTCACACGAGGCGCTTCTCCTGGGATACGAAGAGTCTCTCACCCGCCAGGACTCCACCACCGGCGACTGGTACGACTGCAGTGCGCATATGCTCTGGATCGGAGACCGGACCAGACAGCTTGACGGGGCTCATATCGAATTCTTAAAAGGAGTATTAAACCCCCTTGGCCTTAAAATCGGCCCATCCTATGATATTGATGAAATTAAAAAAATTATTACAAGGCTGAATCCTGAGAACGAACCCGGCCGTCTGACTCTGATTACCCGCTTTGGAGCCAAAAAAATATTTGATTACCTGCCGCGTCTGGCCAGAGAGATCAAAAAGGAAGGATTCAACGTGGTCTGGTGTTGCGATCCAATGCACGGGAACACTTATACTGCTGAAACCGGTCATAAGACCAGAAACTTCGATGAAATACTGCAGGAAATCCTTTCTTTTTTTGAAATCCACTGGGATGAAAATACTATTCCCGGCGGGATACATTTTGAACTGACCGGAGAAAATGTAACCGAATGTACAGGCGGCGACCGGGAAATCCGTGACCGTGAACTCGGGCTGAACTACCAGACAAAATGCGACCCCAGGCTGAACGCGGACCAGAGCCTCGCACTGGCATTCCG
>JAYEJK010000241.1:0-3023 GCA_034660535.1 Thermodesulfobacteriota bacterium
AAAATTTCCAGTTTATCTGGGTTAGATTATTCTTTGGGAAAGCTTATTTTTGGCGCGTTTTTTTAGCGTCAGAGGGGGTGGTTATGTGTCAAATTTTCGTCCCTTCCCACCGCTGAAAAAGCGATTACCTATCATCTCATCTATCATCTCATCTATCATCTCCTTTTTGGGCGGAATCATGTTTCAGGTTTTTTGCAGGGTAATCAGTTATGATCATTTTACCGCTTAAAGCGATATGCATTTGTCTTTTGAGTTTTGGTACTTTTTTCATTATTTTAGAACTCAGAACACACCTTGATCGCTGTTTTTTATATTTCGGTATCATCATTATGCTCTTAGCCATATTTTCGGCTATTGATCTATGGACGCCACTTCATAGCGAGTGGACCATCGTGCAACATGTAGTTTATTTCTGTATGGTTCCATGTGTAATTTGGTATTTAATGATTATTACGAAATCACAAAATACATTGATTATAAAAGGACTTTTTCTTTTAGGGTTTGTTTTGTCTCTATTGATGCTAGGTGGTTTTTTGCTTATTAGAAAGGAAGGCATTGTCTGTACGGGAACTTCATATTATTTGATCGTCCTTCCTTATATTTTTTTAACTATATTTTACGCGATACATCTAATTGTACGAAAATTGAGGCGCGCGAATAGTGCGGAGAGAAACAATCTGATCTTCCATTTAATTGGATTTCTGTTTCTGGGCCTATGCGGTATTATGGATGTATTAACACTGATAAGGAGCAGTCCGCTCCCAAATTTCGTCAGTTATACTATTTTGGGCGTTATTGGACTATCTATCGTGCTGTGCTATTCATTTACCCAACGTCTCATTTCACTAATTACCGAAAGAGAAAAATCCTTTAGCCAGCTCCAGATAGCCTACCAAGAACTCGAGGAGGCCCGATCTCTCAGCGAACTCGGTAAATTTTCAGCTATCATCAATCATGAGATAAGGAACTATGCGACAGCAATCCGATGGTATGCTGAATTTGTCAAGCATCGTGGCGGCCTGAGTGAAAAATTCAGGACTATGCTTGGAAAAGTCATCACGTCGGTAAATCATCTGACTGAATTCAGCAATGAAATACTTGATTTTTCTAAAACGAAAGTCCTTAAGGAAAAAAATTCCCTAAACATCTGCGAACTGATCCGGCAGTGCGTTCTTGAGCATTTTCCAGATAAAATTGATTCCTTCTCCTTTGTCAATATGGATAGGGAGACAGTCGTGTACGGGGAACAGGGTAAACTGGAGCGAATTTTCGTCAATATGTTTAAAAATTCATTTGAAGCACAGGCAACTTGCGTAGTAGTCAAGATCTTTTATGCTCCCCTTGTCAAACTGATAGTTATTGAAGATGACGGAGTCGGTTGCGATGCTGGAAATCTTGAAAAGATATTCAATGCCTTTCACACAACCAAAAAAAAAGGCACTGGGCTCGGCATGTCTATTGTTCGGTCCATTATTGAGGGGCATGGCGGGCACATTAACGTGGTGTCAAAAAATATTCATTCCCGTAACGAACACGGAATGATTTTCAGTATTACCTTTCCGGCCTATCAGCCGGCGGAGCAGGAAATCGAAAACAAGGAAAACAGTACTGTGCTGATCAAAAAAGGTATCGATTCTTTGGAAACGGTTATCAGAACCTTTAGAAATGTTTACCTCCATCCAGATATTATTCAGGATGTATCAGATTTCAAACCGAAACGGTTCTCTCCTTCGGGAATCACCATTATTGGTAATCCCGACACAATCGGGCAGATAACTGAGCGGTATTCCGAGTACTCCTGTTTTTCCGTTGCGAGCAGTGAAGACGGCGGGCTTTACGTCCAGGGAAACCGTGATGACCTCTATAGTGGTATCTTCAGTGAAGAGTTTGTTGTCTCACACCTTCTACGGGCTGCTTGAAGATATTAAGAACCTGTTCTACTCAAATTGTAAATATTCGGCTTGTGTGGAAATATTACAAAAGACCTCGGTCTGTAAATGTTTGACAGTGGTCCAGGTGTTCACGATCAGGCTGGTTCACATAGCCAACTATAGTTCTCCAGCCTGATCGCGTGCATATGAAGCACTGCCAAACATTTACATTCCTTGGTTTTTTAAAGTTTTCCATACGTACCCGAATATTTACTAACCCTGCGCCACATCTTTGGTTTACGGAATGTGTGGCTTGATTGTTTAGTGCCTTAGTGGTAATTTTCTTGTTTTTTGTGGCAGAAAAACTCCGAAGTTATATGTGACGCCTGTGGTGCCACATGTTTTAAGGCACTTATACCCCTCAGGGGGGTACTGAAAATAGTCCAGGACCTTTAAAAATTTCCAGTTTATCTGGGTTAGATTATTCTTTGGGAAATCTTATTTTTGGCGCGTTTTTTTAGCGTCAGAGGGGGTGGTTATGGGTCAAATTTTCGTCCCTTCCCACCGCTGAAAAAGCGATTACCTATCATCTCCCCCTCCTGTATGGACAAAAGCTTGATTTGACATCTCTAAGCCAGGTATTTGCCATAAAATAAAATTAAGTTAAATAAAAAAATTGAATAAACCGGATTTTTAAGTGTCTGAAAAAATAAAGGATGAAAACAATGAAAATTTTAAAAACCAGTTTTAAATTATTTTTACTCCTGGTCTTTGTTGCTGTGTTTATCAGTTGGAACCCGAATGAATCCATTGCAAAATCAGAGTATTCCGAGTGGTCGGAAATTATTTGTAAACAATTAGGGGTAATAGGAATCGCTTGTGGAAAAGCGGGGGTCAACCTCACTGCCCATGGATTGATAACGGATCAGGCACCCTTGAAAGGCCTTGGATTCAAGTTTGGCGAAGGCCCTTACCGCATGATCGCAACTCGGATTGATACGGGCCGCTATCTTGTGGAGATTCACTCCATGGGCCGGGAAAATGATAACTACAAACAAGAAATCGCCTTGAAAACGAGCGCGGATACCGTATACCCGGTTCGTCTTGCCCCGGCTCCGGCCGGGAAATATACGTGGAACAGCGCCATCCAAT
>JAYEJK010000242.1:0-3023 GCA_034660535.1 Thermodesulfobacteriota bacterium
ACTAAGGTACTAAATCGTGAGTAAATACAATTTACTTGTTAGATTTTGCCCACTCCATGATTTCATGATCCGGCGCTCTCGGATCACCGATATTTGACCAATGGACAGTCTCCCATCCTGATTCCAGTAACTCCGGAATTCATTCAGGGGAAAGATTCATATCAAGTAAAATTTTCATGCCGTCGCCGCGATAATGGGAACATCAATTTCTTCGACTCGCCAAGCTGCATACATTAATGCCTCGTCAATATCTTCCGGATCAAGATAGGGATAAAGTTTTAAAATATCCTCTTTTGTATGTCTCGATGCTATGAGGCCCACTATCATACCAACAGTTACTCTCATTCCACGAACACAGGGTTTGCCGCCCATGACATTTGCATCAAACGTTATTCTAGAAAGTGCTTCCATATTGAGACCTCTATAAAAATTGATTTTTTCAATTTTTAAAGTATACATTTCCAGCCTGATCAATACGAGTCATTTTTTTCTGGCAGAACGGCCCTAATCAGGTACGGGCCAAAAAACTAGAATCAAAAACGACTGCGTCTCTTCCCGTCACCTGAATTTGATGGGTACGCCCGGCATGGGCGTGAACTTGTGGGGTTACTGAAGGAGAAAGGAATAGGAAAGGAATAGATGTCCCCTATGATTTTTTATTTTTATTTTTACTCTATTTTTGCGCTGTGATAGGCCTCCTCGATCCGGGCTTCTACATACGCTGCCAGCTTTTCGTCGGGTTCCGTTATATCGAAGCAATACCCGTCCTCACCAAGCAGGCCGTCGGGAATAATATCCCCTTTCTCTTCGGGGTCTGTGATCATGTCTTCAAAAAAACACACCGACAGCCACCGGTCCTTTGGATCATCGTCCACCACGTCTGCCATAACATACAAGGATCGATTTTTCTGGCCGGGATGCGCTGCTCTAAGGGAGTAACTTACCCCCGGCCGGGCATTGAATGAAAGTTCAGCTTCCTTTTGGGCCTCCAAAAAGTTTTTAATCCGAAGAAATACGCTTTTCATCCCGTTAGTGTCCTGCCAGGATTCGATAACATGTTCCATCTCCTGCATAACTTCTGCCTCCAATCGGTTAATTTTACAAAGCGTTATGGTTTACTTCGATTCATACCTGCTTACAATTTCCGCGATGCGTGCAGTAATATAGTCCGCAAACTCTCTGGCCCGAGCCTCGGACATTATTGCGATGCCGTCTGCCAGTTCGGAAATTTTTTTTTCCTCCAGCCCTGTGGTTTTTTGGACCATGAATTCCTCCACCTCCCCGTTTTCAGGAAGAAGGCCGCATCCACCGGCCGTACCAAGGAAGGTGTCACCCACGAAAATCGGAGCAGCCACTTTAACCATGGCGAGATCGCACTCCCCGATCACCGGTTTCCGGGTCGCCTTTGTCTCCGCAGTAAAATTCTGCGCTGCTACGGCGCAGATGGCACCGATTGCCTCGGGTTTCTTCTTGATAACTGGGCAAATCCGGTTGCACCAATTTTCATAATGGCTCACGTGAGCACCCTTCACGTCCGAGACGGCACAGCCTATGCCAAACTTCTCATGGAGGTCTTTTACAAAATCGTTCCACTCATTTTCACTTAACAGGTCCGTTAGTGTCATGGTTACCGCTCCTTCCATTTTTTTGTTCCCGGCCGATAATAAGTAACCGCCGAAGTGTCAAATAAACAGGTGACATTTTTAAATAAAATATCGGCTACCTGTCGTGTTGTCAACCTTCACTTTTATTTTTTAGGGAGATTTTTTGACTTTACAAGACCATAGTATTTAATGGGACTCTTTTGCTTAACTTTTTGGCCTCATGGGGCGAGATATGTGAAAGCACCAATCGAGGCGTGCTTGGAACCTTGTTCCCGCCAGGCAATAGGCGTAGTGAAAATTCATGGCCTACACGATTGGCCCCATGAGCCAACTTTTTTACTCGATTACTTATTTCAAGATAGCAGTTAAATACCTTTGATTGCCCATCGACCGAGTTCACCTGTTGGCCTGAAGTGCAGCGGAAGGCCAACAGGTGCAGCGCCTTGTTGGGCTTGCTTCATATTCATTCATCTTGATTATTGCTCCTATAAATATGGACCTCTGCTTTCTCAAGGGTTGCTAAGCCTCCCTTGACTACGGTTTCAATACAAGAAAGGAATTTTTTTATTTTTTCATGTGTATCTACTATTTCCACGATAATTAGCAAATCAAGAGATAGCCGTAGTATTTTTGAAGTATGAATGCGGATATTGGCACCAAATCCCATTAAACCACGAAGGACGGTAGCACCTGCTAAACCATGTTCTTTTGCTTTAATTACGAGCCATTCATATAATGGTTTCCCTTCGTATTTGTCACTTTCTCCAATAAATATTCGGAGAAGTTGATCTTCAGGTGGAAGTTTCATTTATCTCATCTCCATATTGTAATTATCGTGAATCGGCCTAGCAATACAGCTGATAGCCCTAAAATTATATGAGTTCCGATGTTTATCAAAGCCAGAAATAACCTTTGGTCTTGAAATAGATTCATTGTTTCATTGCTAAATGTAGAATATGTAGTAAAAGAACCTAAAAGTCCAACCATCAGTAATAGACGCATTTCTGCTGTCACGCCTGCCTGATATTCAGCAAGATGAGAAAATATTCCAATCAGAAAACAGCCTGTAATATTAACTGCAAGGGTTCCATGTGGGAAAGCAACAGCGGTTCCCGTGCATAGCTAAAAGCCAACTATAGCTGCATTTATAATTTTTGTTTTCGTAAACTTTTACCAAAATTTCAAGACAGGCAATGGTTTAATCACAACTAGGACTTGCATATAACCTATTGAATTTATAACATAAAATAATGCTAAAAACTTCGTTTTTTGCTTGACAAGAATCTATAAATCTGGACGACTTCTTTGTAAGAATATCAACTACTTACAAAGGAGCCCGAATATGTCCCCGATTAAATCTCTTGTCAGAAAACACCAGATGAGAATCCAACGTAAAGAAAAAATCCTGATTATAACGGA
>JAYEJK010000243.1:0-11859 GCA_034660535.1 Thermodesulfobacteriota bacterium
CGATTGTGAGGTTACAAAATCCTCAAATTAGCGCTGCTGGTCCTGCGGTTTTGTAACCTCACAATCGGCCCAATCCGACCTAAATCTGAGCGCAATATTGTCCAACTTATTTTTACTTGAGCCCTAAGTCGTATTATACGTCTTTTCCGCAGTGTTTACAAAGCTTGGCCTGGGCCTTGATGATCTCTGCGCAATACGGGCATTCCTTTTTGTGATGGCCTTCCAGGATTTCATTTATTGCAAGATTACATTTCTGCTCGATCTCAGTGTGCTTGAATGTATGATTCCGGATCGGGTCGATACAGTCAAGGTCATTGATCTGTATAAGCAGTTCACATGCCCGCAACCTGTTTTTGGACAGGGCCTTTTCGTCTGTAATCAGGTAAAGGACCGGCTCAAGGTTTTTTTCTTTCACGCATGTATCGAGTTTTGCAAGGGCCTCTTTTTCCAGTGCCCTTCGTTTGTCCTGGGCCTTGAGACTTGCCGGATCGACAATACAGTCGGTGAACGCATCTTTACTGTATACGGTCATCGGGGTCCCGGATTTAGAACCGGGCGTGATCATGTATCTGAAAGATGCCACATGTCCGTATTGTTCCTCCGTGTGCTGCCAGCCGTTTACAAAGAGCTTACACTCATCGTTCAGGCAGATAAAAAGAATTTCCGATCCCCAGCCCAGCCCGTCACCTACGTGGATCGGTGGAGCGGTACAGCAGGATAACTTTGCGTTGCAGTATGGACAATAGTGTTCTTCTTCAAGATACTTGGTACATGCTTCAAAGGTGAGAGTCATCATGTGGATACCCTCCAAAGGATTCAAGTAAAGGGAAACGTTTGCTGTTTCCAGAACCTTTAAATATAATTTAAAATCGTTTAGAGGTCAACATACAATGAAAGAAAATATCAGGAAAAATAAAAAGAGATCATGATGGAATTAATGGCGTAAATTCGGGGCGGTACGTTGCGCAGGAAATAGCTGAAGATTATGGTTCTTTAGATGGTTTTTCTGTGATTGCAGGTGGTTATGGTTATCAGGCAAAGGTGGCATCCGGGTGGTTTAAGGAGAAAATAGATTGACATTTGGCAGGGGAAAATTTAAAAAAGTATCATTTAAAGCCTTGTTACCTTTGTGGCCCTGATTTGTTTCGGTGCCATTTTTCATTTATCCTGACATTGTGTCTGTCTGGAAACAAGGAATTTTTTAAACATAAAACAACCATTTTATAAGCGAACCCTAAGGAATGCATACTGCAGGCTGCTATGAGTAAAACTGAGACTTTACGATATTCCGAAGCCGGCGTTGATATTGACAAGGGGAATGAATTTGTTTCCAGAATCAAGCCACTGGTATCAAAAACCTTCAGACGTGGTGTTTTAACGGAAATTGGCGGTTTCGGCGGTCTTTTCGCTATTGGCGATCAGAACAAAGACCCTGTGCTCGTTTCTTCCACAGACGGCGTCGGGACAAAGCTCAACATCGCGGGCTTGTGCGAGAAACACGATACTATTGGAATTGATCTCGTTGCAATGTGCGTTAACGACATCGTGGTCTGCGGAGCAAAGCCTTTGTTTTTTCTTGATTATTTTTCGGCCGGCAAGCTTGATATTGATGTGGCCGTCGAAGTAGTGAAAGGAATAGCCAAAGGCTGCGTTATATCCAACTGCTCGCTTATTGGTGGAGAAACTGCAGAGATGCCGGGGCTTTACTCTCCCGGTGACTACGATATAGCCGGTTTTGTGGTAGGGATTGCCGAACGGAGGAATCTTATTGATGGTTCCGAGATCAGGGACGGGGATCAGATTATCGGCCTTGCCTCAAATGGATTGCACAGTAACGGCTTTTCACTTGTCAGGAAGATTTTTTTCGAGGAAATGGGCCTGACCGTGAACGACCACGTCAATGAACTGGGCTGCACGCTTGGTGAGGAACTTTTAAAACCTACCAGGATTTATTCCGAGACCCTGCTAAACGTTTTTAAAAATTTCAAGGTCAGGGGCGTTGTCCACATCACCGGCGGGGGGATTGTCGATAATGTCCCGAGGGTTCTTCCTCAGGGCTGCAAGGCTATTATCAATGACAACAGCTGGCCGGTTCAGCCTGTCTTCAAATTGCTTCAGGAAAAGGGCGGAATATCCGACCTGGAGATGTACCGGATCTTTAATTGCGGCATCGGAATGGCGGTTATTATTGACGCCAAGCTGGTTGAAGATGTGCTTCGGCAGTTTACCGCGCTTGGTGAATCGCCTTTTGTGATAGGGTCGGTGACGGCCGCCCACTTGGATCGGGATAACGAAGCACCTTCCATAGAAATAGTGTAAACGTTCACAATTTTTTATTCATCATTCATCATTTATCCCCTTACTGCAATCCTCTGTCCCCCCCTTTATTTTGTAAACGGCATGTGGCAGACATTTAACAACTGTCTCGATGTTTTCCCTTGCCGCCTTCTCGCTGCCGGGGACGTTTATGATTAATGACTTCTTTCTGATTCCTGCAATTCCCCTTGAAAGAACCGCATTCAAATTTTTTTTAAAACTAGCCTGACGCATTATCTCGCTGATTCCCGGCACTTCCCTCTCTATTACCGCCCGGGTCGCCTCAGGCGTCACGTCGGTGGGACTTACGCCGGTCCCGCCGGTAGTGACAATCAGGTCAAGACGACGTTCGTCGGTCCATTCAATCAGAGTGGCCTTTATGGATTCTTTGCTGTCAGGGATAATCTTATAAGCGGCAATCTCAAATCCGTTTTTTACGAGAATGGCCTTTAGGGCCGGACCGCTCGTGTCCTGTCGTTTTTCTCTTGAGCCTTTGTCGCTGATTGTCAGAACCCCGCAGGAGCCGGATTTGTTTTCCCCTTCGGACATCAATCGTCCTGCTGTTTGGCAGCCTCGATGACTTTTTCCGCCAGTTGGCTTGGAATTTCCTGGTAGTGAGAGAATTTTACGGAAAATGAACCCCGGCCACCGGTTATGGAGATAAGATCCGGGGCGTATTCAAGGATTTCCGACTGGGGTGCCTGCGCTGAGATAATCTCCTTCTTGGTCTCGGAATCCATTCCCATTACTTTGCCGCGTCGACCGTTCAAGTCGCCGATTACATCACCAACACATTCCTTTGGTATCCGGATGGTCATGTCCATTATCGGTTCAAGCAGTACCGGCTTGCATTCCGGCGCTCCCTTTTTAAATGCAAGGGAACCCGATATCTTAAAAGCCATTTCAGACGAGTCAACGTTGTGGAAAGAACCATCCACCAGAGAGGTCTTGAGGTCTACCACCGGGTAGCCTGCAATAATTCCCCTGCCCATGGCCTCGATTATTCCCTTCTCGACCGCGGGAATATACTGGCGCGGAATGGCCCCTCCCACGATTTTATCAGCAAATTCAAATCCGCCGCCTCTGGGCAGAGGTTCGATTTCCACCCATGAATCAGCATACTGGCCGCGGCCCCCGGTCTGTTTCTTGTGTTTTCCCTGGACCCTTGTCTTGCCCTTGATTGTTTCGAGATAAGGCACTTTGGGGATATGGAGATCCATGGAGACACCGAATTTCCTCTTGATTTTTTCTCCGGTTACCTGCAGATGGACCTGGCCTACGCCGGAGAGCAGGATTTCCCCTGTCTGTGGTCCCCTGTCAAGTCTTAAGGTCGGGTCCTCTTCAAGCATCCTTGAAATTGATGAAAAGAGCTTTTCCTCATCCCCTTTCTTGGAAGTGGTCACGGCGTATGACATGATGGGCTCGATCGGAGTAAGTTTTTCAAACATGATCGGCGCGTTATTTGCACAAAGGGTGTCGCCTGTCACAGTTTCCTTGAGCTTGGCAACTGCTGCTATCATTCCCGGACCTACCCGGTCCACAGGCTTCTGGCTTTTGCCTTCCATTATCAGCAGTTGACCGAATTTTTCAGATGTGTCTTTGGTGGAATTGTAAAAAACGTCACTGTCCAGAGTACCGGAAAAGACCTTGAAGATGGTGAGCCGGCCTGCATAAGGATCAGCCATTGTTTTGAATACCTGTGCGGAAAATGGTTCGGCAGGATCCGGTTTCCGTTCTTGAATATCATCGCTTCCCGGAATCGTGCCTTTCCTGGGAGGCATGTCGGCGGGCGAGGGCAGGAGTTCGTTGATTGTATCCAAAAGGAGCGTTGTGCCCAGGTTTACCACTGCGGCTCCGACACACACGGGGTTGATTTTGCCGGACCTGGCGGCGTTTTCCAGGCCTTTCTTAAGGTCTGTTTCCGAGAGTTCGAGGTCTTCCAAGTATTTTTCAATAAGATCGTCGTCTGTCTCGGCAACCAGTTCCATGAGCTGTTCACGGTATGTCTTGACTTCATCGATCATGTCCGGTGGGATGTCGGTCTCATTTGTTTTCCCCGTATCTGAACCGTCAAACATGTAAGCCTTTTGACGGACGATATCCACCACGCCCTTGAAATCAGCTTCCGCGCCAATGGGAAGCTGGATGACAACCGGATTCAGGGGCAGTCCGTTTTTTAGACCGTCCAGAGTCGTCTCGAAATCGGCCCGTTCTCTGTCCATCTTGTTTATATAAATGATTGTAGGGAGTTTCCGTTCACTGATTACGTCACAGATCCTTTCAGACTGGTATCTGACTCCGCCCACGGCATCAACGGTGAGAACTGCGGAATCAGCAATATTGGCTGCAAACATGGCATCACTGGCAAAGTTGTCATCACCGGGCGTGTCAATCAGATACACATCGTGCTTTTTCCATGTGTACTGGTGAAACGATGAATTTATAGTGGTCTTTCTGCTCACCTCTTCCGGTTCAAAATCGAGCACCGATGTACCGTCATCCACCTTGCCGAGGCGGCTGGTTTTCCCGGCCGCAAACAACATTCCCTCTGCCAGGGAGGTCTTTCCACTTTTTCCGTCGCCAAACAATGCCAAATTGCGAATCAAGTCAGTATCCTGCATGTTCTTCTACTCCTGGCTGCGCCAAGCAGAGTCAGTCCGGAGGGTATGGGTATCGGGGAATGCAAAACCGGGCGGACGCTGTTTAAAATCAACCTTAAAAAGATAGTTAATATTGTTTTTGCCGAACCTCTTGAATCCGTCAGTTATCAGATATTATTTCAAAAAATAGAAATCTGAAAAAGACTTGGCATCTTATTCGGAAACCATATGCAAAGTCAAGGAAGTATTTGGGCAGGCCCATTGTCATCTTTTATGGAACCTGATATGGTGCATTGCAGGTTGGTAATCGTTCACAGACGCCCCATCTGCACGCGATCAGTCCAGTCCGACTCACATAGGTTTACTATTATAGTTCGCCGGCCTGCTAGCGCACATATGGGGCGCCTGTAAACGATTACATACGGAGGAGTCTGCTAAGCAGGGGGGCCTCTCTGAACGGTTACGCAGGTCGCAGGTTTCAAGTTTTGATCATCAAAGTTGAAATATGAAAAAACCTTCTGATGATACAGGTAAGATTGCCCGTTCAGCCGGCACGGTAAGTTTTGCAGTGATGTGCAGCAGGGCGCTGGGTCTGGTAAGGGAGCAGGTCTTTGCAGCCATGTTTGGCGCAGGTTTTGCCTATGACTCATTTGTCGTGGCCTTCCGGATCCCGAATCTACTACGCGATCTCTTTGGAGAGGGGGCTTTAAGCGCTGCATTTGTGGCTGTGTTTTCCGACTATGATACGAACAAGGGGAAAGAGGAGACATGGAGGCTTGCCGGCAATGTCCTGGTCTTTATTACGATTCTCTTAAGCATCATTACGCTTGCCGGGATATTGTTTGCAGAGCCGATCGTCAGGCTGCTTGCGCCTGATTTTGCTTTAATTTCGAACAAGGTGGCGCTGACACGGAATTTGACCGTGATCATGTTTCCGTTTCTGATCTTTATTTCCCTTTCAGCCGTGGTAATGGGGATTTTGAACACCAAGGGCCGTTTTTTTATGCCCTCCATGGCATCCGCTTTCTTTAATCTTGGCTCCATTGTGGGTGGTGTCGGTCTTGCCCTGGTGCTTCCCGGATTCGGCCTGCCTGCAATTGTCGGAATGGCGTGCGGCACACTGATCGGCGGGTTTCTGCAGTTTGCCTGCCAGATTCCGGCCCTTAAACGAACCGGTTTTGTCTTCATGCCTGGTCTCGATTTAAGCGATCCGGGGCTTATAAGGGTGCTCAAGCTAATGGCGCCTGCAATAATCGGGCTCTCCGCAACCCAGATCAACATTTTTGTAAATACGAATTTTGCCGCCTCCTGCGTAGAGGGCAGCGTCTCGTGGCTCAATTACGCATTCCGTCTGGTCCAATTCCCGATCGGGGTTTTCGGGGTGGCCGTATCAATCGCCACCCTGCCCATAATCTCGCGATATGCGGCCCAAAAAGATATGACAAGGCTCAAAGAGACCTATGTCTCTTCGTTAACGATTACATTCTCTCTTACGATTCCTGCCACAGTGGGCCTGGTTCTCCTGGCCCAACCTATTATCAGGATTATTTTTGAGCATGGCGCCTTTTCATCCTATGACACATCCATGACCGCACAGGCCCTCTGCTTTTATGCAATCGGTCTTTTTGCCTATTCGTCGGTAAAGGTGATGGTGCCGGTTTTTTATGCACTGGACAACACCCGCTACCCTGTTATCGGGAGCTTTCTCGCGGTTGGCGCCAACATTGTCATCATTTTGATGACAATTGATCTATATCAGCATAGAGCCATTGCCCTTTCCGTCTCCTGTTCCATGATATTGAATTTTATTTTTTTAAGCATTGTTCTTTACAGGAAGCTTTCGGGATATTCACTCTCTTATCTGGCAACAGGGCTTTTTAAGGTTGTTTTCGCGTCAATTCTGATGGGGGTCTGGCTTTACGGGCTCCAGACGTGGTTAAAAGGATTTATGGAACAGAGTTTTGCAGGCGGAATCGCCGCTCTTTTTGCATCTATTTTCACAGGCGCAGCTCTGTATGCGGCAGCGCTCCATTTTTTACGGTTAAGGGAATTTGCTTTTATTACTGAAAAGGTTAGGGAACGGGTTAGGGGAATGATGAATTATGAATGATGAATTATGAATTATGAATAACAGCAACGAGAGTAAAAAAATACTGTAAACGTTCACAGGGTAGCCAAACCCTTTGCTTTGTAAATGTTCACAGGTGCTGTAGCTGTGCGCCCGAAGGAAGTGCCCTTGGGGTGCAGGTAAGCGAGCTTGCGAGACTCCGGATGCGGCGCCTGTGGACGCTTACAGGCGCAGTAAATCGATTTGGGCTAGAATGGCGGTTACTGCGGTTTCGACGCGCAGGATCCTTGGCCCCATGCTGAAGGGGATCAATCCCTGTTCCTTGAATTTTTCGATTTCAAAGTCGATCCACCCTCCTTCCGGACCAACGGCCAGGATGACTTTTTTTTCAATGGGTGGATTGACCGCCTCAAGCAGGTTCCGGCCGGTGTCCGGGTGGGCTGCCAGGCGGATTGGGTATTGTTTCACGATCCCGGGCAGGAGATCTTCTACAAACGGTCTGAACCGTTCGTGCACCGATACCTGAGGCACAAGCGTGTCCATGGCCTGTTCCAACCCATGAAGGAGATGGGATTTAAAATTTCGTTCTTTTAATAGCGTAGAAAGGAAAAAGCTTTTTTCCACCCTGTTTGCCTTGATCAGAAATATCCTGGCCACGCCTATTGAGGCTGCCTGTGTGAGTATACGCTTCAGCATGATCGGACGCGGAAGGGCGAGGATCAGGTCAACCGGGGGCGGGAGAGGGACCGGGCCGGTGCAGTCCACCTTGAGAACCACACGTCCCGGACTGATATCAAGAATGCGTCCCGAACCTGTCGGGCCGTTCACCAGACCGATCCTTACCTCGTCGTTTTCGCTGCATCGAAGTATGTTAAGGATATGTTCGCCCCGGCGGTCTGTCAGAACAACCGTCTGCTCGCGGGTAAGTTCTTTTTTTTCAATAAGTATCAGGTTCATAATGCTTCTTATTTACAATATTCTCCAGATTTCGGCGCTTATTTTGTTAGGGCCATTCCTGGTTGTGGGAATCCTGTTGATTCCCAAATACAGGGGACGGATTCTAAAGCGGTTGGGGATCGGGTCGGATCTCTTTCCGGATACCGGTTCCACGCATAGGCCCAGAATCTGGATACACGCGCTGTCAGTGGGCGAGGTCACTTCAGCCCGGCCCCTGGTCAGGGATATGCGGAAAGCCTTTCCTCATGCCATGATCCTCTTTTCCGCTTCAACCAGGTCAGGCGGGGAGACCGCGGTCCGTATCCTTGATGATTACGTGGACCGGTTTTTTCCCTTTCCTTTGGACTTTTTCCCAAGCGTACGCAGATTTGTCAAGAGGATCAATCCTGATCTCTTTATTCTTGTTGAGACGGATTTCTGGCCTAATTTCCTGTTTGAACTCAAGATGAAAGGCATACCCGGGCTTCTTGTGAACGGCAGGATTTCCAAAAAATCCTTTGACAAGTATAATGGGAAAAAATGGTTTTTTTCGCCCATGTTCAACTCATTTAGTTTTCTTTGCATGCAGACTGAATCTGATGCCCAAAAAATGGTCGGCCTGGGAGTGGATGTTGAAAAGGTCAGGACGTTCGGGAACCTGAAATATGACTCTGTGGAGCCGGGGGCTGAAGAACGGAATGGGAAATCGTGCTCAAAGAACGCTGTTCGAGCGGACGGCCCGGCAAACTTGGGAATTCCCGCCTCCAGGACCTTCTGGGTGGCCGGGAGCACCCATGCGGGTGAGGAAGAGATTTTATTTAATGTGTTTAAAAGAGTCAGGCAGGAGTTTCCGGCTCTGTTTTTGGTTGTAGCGCCACGGAATGTGGATCGGGGGGATGAGATATTACGGATTGCCGACAAAACCGGCCTTGCAGGCTGCCTGAGATCAAAAGGATCAGTTGCCGCGTATGCTGATTTTCTTATCCTGGATACCCTTGGCGAACTAATAAAATTTTATTCAATCTGCGACATGGCCTTTGTGGGCGGCAGTCTGGCGGATGAGGGCGGCCACAATCCCCTGGAGCCGGCCTGTTTTGCTAAACCGGTCATGTTCGGTCCTCATATGGATGATTTTGATGAGATCTCAAAGGATCTGCTCGATGCGGGCGGGGCCGTGAGAGTCTGTAATGAGGATGAAATATATACGCACCTGCAATCATGGCTTGCGGACAGATCGTTAATGGAAGAAACCGGCGTACGGGCCGAGACCTTTGTGAATCGTCACAGGGGAGTAACCGCGCGGCATATTGAATTGATCCGCTCCATTTTAAATGAGAGACATGAGTAATGGTCAAAACGCGTGACATTTTATTTTTTCTGGGCAGGCCCTTTTCGCCGTTTTACGGAATGGTCATGTCCGCTCGCGCATGGTTGTATAAAAAAAATATATTCAAACGCCACAGGCTGCCTGTTCCCGTGATCAGTGTCGGCAACCTGACAATGGGTGGGGCCGGCAAGACCCCGTTGGTCATGTACATTGCAAAAAAATTAAAGGAAATGGGTAGAAATCCTGCTGTTGTGAGCAGGGGATACGGTGGCACGGCCCGGAATCCGGTCAACGTGGTCTCAGATACGAAACAGGTTATTATGCCGCCTGAAATGTCAGGAGACGAACCCAGACTCATTGCCGAATCCCTGCCCGGAGTGCCTGTGATCACAGGCCCAAAACGGGCGGTTACAGGCCAGTATGCAGTGAACGGATTCGGGGCGGATGTTATTGTAATGGACGACGGGTTTCAGCATATGGGTCTGGATCGCGATTTGAATCTGGCGCTTTTCAGCGTCTTGTCTTTTCTGGGAAACGGGAGGGTTTTTCCCGGCGGAGAACTTCGGGAGTCGGTAAGCGCCTTACGGCGCGCAGATGCTTTTGTCATCACAGGCATTGATAATCAGACCAGGAAGCGGGCCCATGTATTAAAACAGCGACTCAATTCCCATTTTCCGTCAATTCCGGTATTTTTAAGCAGATATCGGCCCGTCACTCTCCTGCGCAGCCGGAAACCGGATGGCTGTACTGTAGACCAGGCAAGGCAGGTGCCGGTCTTTGCATTTTGCGGTCTTGCCAATCCGGAATCATTTAAGCTGTTACTTGAGAGGGAAGGATTTGAGGTGATGGGGTTTCACTCATTTAAGGATCATCATTTCTATTCCATGAAAGATATCAAGAACCTTATGGACATGGCATTTGAAAAAGGGGGGGCCGCGTTTATTACAACTCAAAAGGATTACGTAAAACTACAGGATTTTATTGTCGCGGATATCCCGATCCTGGCGCTGGGGATTGAGATCGAGGTTGAAAAGGCATTCGATATTTTTCTGGCCGAACGTATTCGCGGGAATAAAACCCCGAACCCTGAATCCTGAACCCTGAACCCTGAACCCTGAACCCTGAACCCTGAACCCTGAACCCTGAACCCTGAACCCTGAACCCTGAACCCTGAACCCTGATAATATAGGAGAATAAAATGAAGTTAACACGGAAAATCGGATTTATCGGCGGCGGCCGGATGGCTGAGGCATTGATCAAGGGGATACTTGACGCCGGCCTTGTGGATTCGGGGCAGGTCTCGGTAGTTGATCCGGACCAGGCAAGGCGCGGCCTTCTGCAGGATCAATTCGGCGTATCCGTCCATGACAGCGGTGATCTTGTCTGGAAAGAATGCACTATTATCATACTTGCCGTAAAACCCCAGGTGGTAGGCAGTCTGCTGGAAAGCGTAAAAGATGGAGTTAACAGCTCACACCTGATCATTTCAATTGCAGCGGGAATCCCCCTGGCATTCATGGAATCCAGGTTGTCCGGCACGGATTGCAGGATCATTCGCGTCATGCCCAATACCCCGGCCCTGGTACAGGAAGGCGCCTCGGCATACAGTCCCGGCCGGGGAGTGACTGCGGAAGATCTGGAATCAGCCCGGATGATTCTTGATGCGGTCGGTAAAAGCGTTCAGGTGGATGAAAAGCATCTGGACGCTGTGACGGGTTTAAGCGGAAGCGGGCCTGCTTACGTTTTTTCATTCATTGAGGCATTGATTGACGCGGGCGTCAGGGTTGGTCTTGATCGGCAGGCGGCAACCATGCTGGTGCAGCAGACAGTGCTTGGTTCGGTGAAACTGGCAATGGAAAGCAATGATCATCCGGCACAGCTAAGGGCCATGGTAACATCACCCGGCGGGACCACGATCGCAGGGCTGCATGAAATGGAAAGGGCGGGGTTTACAGGAATCATAATGGATGCCGTGCAGGCGGCAACCCGCCGTTCCGGCGAACTGGGCAACCGGCGTGATTGAAACGGGTGAAAAATGCAATGCTCTCTGTGACATCGTGCTGAAAGACCGATGCCTTTAACAGTACCTGGATCAAGGTAACTGATTCAACTCCTGCCTGGTATGAACGGACCTGTTCCGGGTCAAGATCCGGATTCGGGTCGAAAAAGAGCCCGCCCCCTGAGGTGGCTGAGAGGGGCGGCGTGGTGAAACCCCTGGCAGCCGAGGCCTTGAGCAGGGTGTGGCCTCGATCTCCTTGGCCCTTATCACGGTTACGTTTTCCGCGATCTGCGTGATCGCCTTGGGATACCGGGTGGCAGTTTCCACAAGGTCGGCCTCATCAAAATGGGAGCATTCGCATTTTCTGACAAAATAGATGAGAGAAAAAATATGCTATCGTGTAGTTTGTATAACATGCTGAAATGTATAGAAAAGAAAAAGGTAGACAAAAAAATTTAGATAAACTATGCCCCGAATATATCCATGACTTAGGAACCAAAAATTAATAACCTTTACACTGCATCAACTCTCGGTTTGATTTTATAGTTCCATTCACCGTGAAAATCTGATCGCTCTATACTGATATTCTGCAATTCTTTGTCGGTTATCTTTC
>JAYEJK010000244.1:0-3004 GCA_034660535.1 Thermodesulfobacteriota bacterium
TTCGAGTCATGCGCATTTATGAAATCGCCTGGTCACCGAGCCAAAAAGGAGACACGGACAAACAAGTTTGTCCATGCCACCCATCACCCATCGCCTCCCCCAAATCCGTTATAATCAGAATTTTTTTATAAAAAACGTGTATTTCCATTTTTGGAAATGATAACATAACCGTTGGCAAATAGTATTTACACAACGCCGAAAGGTCCCGGGCCCGTGATTTTTTGAATCCGGGGGCGTTTGCCGTCCATGATCAGTTAGATAAAAAAGGCTGAGAATATATTGTTATGATGGATAATTTCCTGGAAGCATTCAAAGAAGAGGCGCAAGAACTCCTTGCCGAACTCGAGACCTCCCTGCTCGAACTTGAAAATAACCCTGATGACAAAAATCTGGTAAATCGGATATTCAGGGCAATGCACACGATCAAGGGATCCTCGGCAATGGCTGGCATGGATAAAGTGTCCGGTTTTACGCACGATGCCGAGACCGTGCTTGACGCGGTGCGGAAAAACGAGATCAATGTCACAAAGGACCTGGTTGACATTATTCTTTCCGCCTGTGACGTGATCAACTCCCTGATTTTTGACGGTGATACGGACATTGACAGGGTAAAGGAGATTTCCTTTTCCCTGAAGGGACTACTTTCGAGCCCCGAGCCTGACGACTCAAAAGAGCCTGAAAAATCCGGGAAGGAGCCGGAAAAAACCGGGGTTTCCGAACAGGTTGAAGATCCTTCGTTCGTCACGTACCGGATCCAATTTAAGCCCGCCTCGTCCATCTGGGATAACGGCCTAGACCCTATACCTGTTATCGAGGAACTCCGAACCCTCGGCGAATGCAGCGTTACAACCAGGACTGATATCGTACCTTCCCTGCAGGAACTGGATCTTGAGTCATGCTATCTCGCCTGGGATATAATTTTGACAACACAGAAGGGGATAGATGCAATAAAGGACGTGTTTATTTTTTTTCAGGACCACTGCAATCTTACTATTGACATCATTGACCACGAAAAATTGCCGGTTGATAAGGACGGTTATAAAAAATTCGGCGAAATACTGGTCGACAGGGGAGAGGTATCTACGGACGCCCTGAAATCCGCCCTGACAGAGCAGCAGCATGTCAGAAAACAGCGGAGTGTGCGGGAAAAGGCGGCCCGTGCGTTAAGCGTAAAGGTGCCTTCGGAAAGGCTTGACGGCCTGGTGAACCTTGTCGGCGAACTGGTGACAATCCAGGCCCGGCTTTCGAGGAAAGCGGCATTCTTAAGAGACCCTGAACTTCAGTCCATAGCAGAGGTTGTAGAGCATCTTTCAGCGGAACTCCGTGACAATACAATGAATATCCGTCTGCTTCCGATCGGCGCCACGTTTGCCAGGTTCAACAGGTTGTTTCGGGACCTTTCCAGCGAACTCGGCAAGGAAATTCAACTGGTGACCGAGGGAAAGGAGACCGAGCTTGACAAGACCGTGATCGAACGACTGGGCGACCCCCTGGTCCACCTCTTAAGAAACAGCATCGATCACGGAGTCGAGATGCCGGATGAAAGGGAGGCGCTCGGCAAGCCGCGGACCGGGACAATCCGTCTTGCGGCGGCACACCAGGGCGCGGAAGTCGTTATCTCTATCGAGGACGACGGGGCCGGCCTTGACCCTGATGTGATTCGGGCCCGGTCAGTAGAAAGGGGCCTGATTACGGATGATGCAAGACTCAACGAAAAAGAGATATTGGAACTTATCTTTTCCCCCGGCTTTTCAACAGCCAAAAAGGTCACCGATGTTTCCGGACGCGGAGTCGGGATGGACGTGGTCAAGCGGAGCATCGAGACCCTTCGCGGCACGGTTGCGATAGAGAGCGAAAAGGGCGCATGGACCAGGATCAGCCTGAAACTCCCGCTGACTCTCGCTATAATCGACGGCCTGCTGGTAAAGACAGGCGAGGAAACCTTCATTATTCCTCTATCGGCTGTCGAAGAATGCGTAGAATTGGATCGGGAGGAGGTTGCCAGGGCCTGTAAACTGGAAATGATGGATTTAAGGGGCGAGGTTGTCCCATACCTGCGTCTGCGTGAATTGTTTGAGATAGACGCGGCGCAGCTTCCCCTGGAAAGGGTTGTGATCGTGGAGGCAAAAAACGGGGCAAAGGTCGGTCTGGGAGTGGACCAGGTAGTTGGCCGGCACCAGACCGTGATCAAAAGCCTGGGGGAACTTTACACGGACGTGGAAGGGATTTCCGGCGCCACTATCCTGGGCGATGGAACAGTGGCCCTTATTCTTGATATTCCCATGCTTGTCCGGGCGGCCGGGACGTAATGATGAATTATGAATATTATGCACGGCATTATTTTATTGTATCGGAAAAACAAAGTTTCGCTGATTCCATAGGATGAACCATCGTCATTCCGGCATGCAGTTAGCCGGAATCCAGAAAGAATATTCAATTTTTGCTACCACCATTTATTGAGAAGTTACGATTCCGGCTAACTACATGCCGGAATGACGAAGAAATTAATTGTTCCGTGTTTTTGCCCATAGGGCATTATGTTCTTGTAGGGGCAGGCCCCCGTGCCTGCCCTGACGACACAGTGTAACCACCCGACATAGGGCAACCACAGGGGGCGCCCCTATGTTGTCGTTGCCGACGGTTTTTAAAAAAATTTTACGAGTTTATTACGGTTTTTTGGGGTTGGTTTTAACTTCGGCCATTATAACGGTGGGCATAGCCCACCCTACAAGAGAACTAAGAATAACATGGTGGAAATATGTATTTTTTGTAGGGTGGGCTGTGCCCACCTTTGCCCAATGAAAGACTTGTGGCCGAAATTAAAACCAACCCCGTTTTTTTTAACAAACTTATAAGGAGGACAGGATGACCGGATTTAAGGATTTGAAATTAGCTTCAAAGATCGGACTGGGTTTTGCCATTGTGCTGGCGCTTACCTTTCTTGTAGGTTTTATGGGGTGGAAAGGCCTGGGGAACGCAGTCGACAGGCTGGAAAAGTCTGATG
>JAYEJK010000245.1:0-3000 GCA_034660535.1 Thermodesulfobacteriota bacterium
GTTTGACATCCCCGAAATCCTCACCGTAGCCCTGCTACGCTTGCGGTTTCGTGAATATCAAACCGACTAAATCTGCAACACATTTCGGATCGGAATTACCCAAGTTATTTCTTTCCAGACCCTAAGAATAAAAATTACGAATTACGAATTCAGCTCACTCCCCTTCAAATTCCGTCAAGGAAAAAACAGTATAACCTTTCTCCTTGAGTTTCTTTTCGCCGCCGACATCAGGCAAATTCACGATAAATACTGTTTCAACGACAATTCCTCCAAGTTTCTCAATCAGCGCGGCGGATGCCAGGGCCGTGCCTCCAGTGGCCAGCAAATCGTCAACCAGCAGTACTTTAGCGCCTTTCTCAAATGCGTCCTTATGAATCTCCACCTTGTCAGTACCATACTCAAGTTCATACTCCTGGGAAATAACATCGGCAGGCAGTTTACCCGCTTTCCGGATAGGTGCGAACCCCTTTCTCAGTGTATATGAAAGGGCGCCTCCCATAATGAAACCACGCGCCTCGATGCCGGCAATGATGTCGAAATCAATATCACCTCCGGTATATCGCTGGGTAAGATTATCAATAACCAGTCTGAATCCAAGGGGGTCCTTGATAAGCGTTGTGATGTCACGGAACATGATTCCTTTTTTCGGATAATCCGGGATGGCTCTGATTTTTGACTTAATCGACATTCTCATTCTCCTAGTTCATTTATCATTCAATACAGACATCTTCAAATTCAGTAATTCTCGGAATAGTGCTCAAAAAAAGTTTTATCACGCTATCCGCGTTCTTCTTCATTGTCGCGATGACCATCTCCCAGGTCACCGGCTCCTCTTCTTCATGCCAGCAGTCATAGTCCGTGGACATGGCCACTGTTGCGTAATGAATCTTCTTTTCCCTTGCCAGATTCACCTCAGGCACGGTGCTCATGTTGATCACATCAGCGTTCCAGCTTCTAAACATGTGACTTTCCGCCTTGGTGGAAAACCGGGGGCCTTCCACCGTAATCACGGTTCTATCCCTGTGAAACGGAATCCCAAGCCCTTTGGCGGATTCGCTCAAAAGATTGATCAGGTTCGGACAGAAAGGTTCAGCCATAGGAGTGTGCACAACAGGACCTTTGTCAAAAAAAGTTGTTTCCCGTTTTCTCGTATGATCTATGAACTGGTCCGGAAAAACCAGATGACCCGGTTCTATTTCTTCGCGGAGAGATCCGACTGCGGTTGCGGCCAGGATATGTGTGCAGCCCTGTTCCTTCAATGCATGGATGTTTGCCCTGAAATTCACGCCGGAAGGATGAATAGAGTGATCCTTGCCGTGTCTGGACAAGATAAAGATATCAACCCCATCTATCCGGCCATGACTAAGAAATGAACTGGGAGCGCCATAGGGAGTCTCAACAGCAATCTCCTCCGCGCCTTCGAGTATCTCGGGATCACCCAATCCGGTCCCGCCTATAATTCCGATTTTAACCATTTTAACTCCTTTAATCATCAAAATCTCCAGCCGGACCTTTATCGGAATCAAAAGATGCAGCCCGTTCTATAATCTTTGCATCCGTCCATTCGGCTGGCTCCTCAATCCGTTCCGACTTAGAACCAAGGTCATATGATCCTGCCTTCAGAATAGCCTCAATTGCAAAAGGGGCAGTATCCTGCGCATTAAATACATCAACCAGCAGATTGTAGATAAAATCCTCAACCCGCTTGGCCATTCTATCCCTGATCTCCCGCGGCTGTCCCAGAAGTTTGTTCTCAAACGGAAGATTCAGCTTCTTGTAATTTCCGCCTTGCCACCCCTGTTTTTCCGCGTATGCCGTAATCCGGCTCCACATATCCTCTGTAACGCCCTCCCCTTCTTTCTTGACGAAATTTCCTTGCTTGTCTAAAATGGCGTTACCGTAATCATTTACTTCAAGTCCCCAAGAAATCATCTGCAGAGCGGTCGCTACATTCGCCTTTGTCGTATTTGTCTTGGATGCTATCTCCCGCAGTCTTTCGGAGCTGTTGCCCGATGTTCCGTGCTGGGCCCCGGAAATATGGTAATTGCTCAACTTTTCATGAATCTCAGCCGTCAGATCCACCTGAATGCCCTGGCTGCTTGCCTCGATTCCGTGAGTAGTCCCGTTATTCAAGGCAATCCAGTCCGGAAATACGTTGTGAGCGTTTAAGCCCTGAATGAGGAAAAGGGCCTCTTCAGCGTTTGAAAGACCCATCGTGCCCTTTATTTCTCCAATCTCTGTTTCAAGACCGGCCCATTTCGGAATAAAAGGGGCAAGGGCCAGATTGGCCAGCAGGTTCTTGTCATCAGGCATATGCGAGGCATCGATTGCAATTGATGTGATACCGGCATCAAAGATAGTCGGGACCTCTACCTTTGCAACCTCAACATCCTCCTCCTTTTTCAGCCCGTAATGGTCGGCATGAATCGCAACCGGAATCGTGATGCCCAGTTCATTGCAAATAGCATCGACCATTCTTGCCATGTTCCAATAGTTCACCGGGCAATACGCATCAGCCCCGCCTTCCGACCTGGCTATCTCAATAATGATGGCGCTGTTTGCCCGTTGAGCGGCATTTAGGGCGCCACGGATCACCGACTGGTTTCTTCCGTTTGCCGCCATAGTCATAGCCTTGCCCTTGGCAATCAGACCCCTGTCAATCACTTTGCCGCTGACAATAAGGGCCTTTGAATTCGGAAACAGGCGGGCCACGTTAGGCGGCCGCCCGATCTCAAGAGCCTTTTCAAAATCCGCACCACTCACTATAGCCATATCCGCACCTCCATATCTGGTTTCCGGGTTCTGGGTTTCAGGTTCCGGGTTCAAGGTTCAGCCTTGTAGGGTGGCTATGCCCACCAAAGCTCGCTCAAGAATAAGGGTCTGGAAAGAAATAACTTGGATTTTCCGTTTCCGAACTGTATCACACTTTTAGCCGGTTTGACATCCCCGAAATCCTCACCGTAGCCCTGCTACGCTTGCGGTTTCGTGAATATCAAACCG
>JAYEJK010000246.1:0-11804 GCA_034660535.1 Thermodesulfobacteriota bacterium
CAAAGATTATGGGACTAAGGGTTCGCTCAAAAATAAATTTACATTTTCAGGTGTCGAGGCGCCCGCATGGCAAGGCGCGAGGAGGGCGAATAGCAGGGCTATTTAACCGACGAGCAACGCAGCCATGTGGGATGGATCGGCGCATCAAAATGTGAAGTTATTTTTGAGCGAGCCCTAACCACGATTTTTTAATTAGCCCGGACATGGCTAGACCCTCTTCGGGAAGGAGGAAAGATGTTTAATTTTGATAAATCAATAAAGTTCTATGCGGTACGGTGGACAATAAAAGCTGCACTGATATCAACTGCGGCGGCGGTCCCGCTGGTTCTGGCAAGCCCGCAGGACGCATCGGCCAAGGTTACCGGCAAGTGCTATAACTGCCACACCATGCATAACTCGCAGGGCACCAATCCCATGGTTTCCGGCGGAGGCGGACCTATCAGCTCTCTGCTTATTAATAGCTGTGTCGGATGTCATTCTTCCGCAGGTTCTTCCACCACGTATGTCTTAGGTGACAGTACTGTGCCGGTTGTGAACTACATCGGGTCCGGCGAGCCGACCGAATACCTGGCGGGCGGCAATTTTTACTGGGTTAAGGAAGGCAATACTAATGCGGCCGATAGTAAGGGACACAATGTATTTCTTGATGAAGATGACGACACCTTAACACTTGCCCCTGGTGCAAATGTTCTTGGGTGTGGCACGGATTCATGTCATGAGAATCTCAGTCAACCTTGTTATGACTCATCATTTTTTCCTTATGTGGATGACGGCGATTACGGCTGCAAGGGGTGTCATCTGAACGAAAGACACCATGCGGATGATGACAGCGCCGGAGGAGTGGTAACAACTGTAGAGCAGGGCTTTTATCGTTTTCTAGCCGGGCATCGTGACGTAACTAGCGGAAAAGGGGCGCAAGGCTATGAAGATCCCAACTGGGAGGCGGGGCAGCCTAATCTTTCCATAGGCGGCGCTAATCATAATGAGTACCTGGGGTCATCAACCGCCAATAGCTATGGCTTTGACGGCGGAGATGGCGGAAACGGCACCACGGCCTTTTGCACGGGTTGCCATGGCAATTTTCATTCCACCGACCCAAATCAAACAGGTGCGACATGGCTCAGGCATCCTTCCGATGCCGTCATACCCGCTTCAGGCGAGTATGATGATGTAGGTGGCGCCGGCCATTTATATGATCCGTTATCACCGGTAGCCAAACAGAGCATAGATGCAACCCCGGACACCACCGTTACCGTTGGCTCCGATATGGTTATGTGCCTTTCCTGCCACAGGCCGCATGCAACACCCTATCCCGATCTTTTGCGATGGGACTATGCGGGTAACATGATTGCCGGCAACACTTCAGCGGGTGACAATTATACCGGCTGCTTTTATTGCCATACACTGAAAGACGATGGTTAATGATCTGATGATGCCGTAGATACGAGCTGCTGCTCGCAGGAATCAGAAGACGACTATGTCCGATATCCGCTTTTCATTCGGGGTTCGGAATAAATGAAAAAAATTCCCCAGGTCTCACAGCCTGTGGGAATTTTTTTCATTTGTCCTGGAACGAGGTGAATATTCCGGCAAACTCAAAATTAAATTTCATGCTGGTATAAAAATTGCGGATTTTTTCTACTATTGCTATGTCAAATCGTATAGACTCCTGAGATATTATAAGGATACATTAATTTTGGGGTTGGTTTTTTGCCTTACGTTGCACAATGCTGGGCGGGCTGTGCCCACTACAGTTCCCACAACTTGATGAACGTTTATGGCGGGCACAGCCCGCCCTATGATTAAGAATGGCTGAAGTTAAAACCGACCCCTTAATTTTCCTTTAATATTAATTCTATCTTCCGGGAGGATAGGACTTGATTCCAGGCTTTCTTGATATAATAGACGGAGATTTATAAATGCCTCATGAACAGTGTTTTACAGAAAGACGGAAACATCAGCGATTCAGAGCCTTAGAAGGTGCAGTGGTCCTGGCATCCAGTAATTTTGGAAATGTGATAAATATCAGCAAGGGCGGCATGGCAATCAGCTATATTAACTGGGATAACCAAAAAAGCGGTAAAGGGTTGATGGATGTCATGCTTGATGCTAAAGTTGTGCTGCACGATTTTCCATTTACCATTATTCCTGACAGTGAGACATATAATTTGGGCCAGAGCAGGATGGTTGTGATGAAACAACAACGCATCAAGTTCGGTTCATTGACACCTGCCCAGGAGGCGCAACTGGATCGTTATTTGAGTCATCACACATTTGGTGAGGTAAGCGTGTTCCCTCAACTTTTTCGCTCTGAACGGGCGTGAATGGTTACGGTGAGGCATAACGGCAGGTTTCTTTTTTAATTAATTAATTGTGGGGCGGAGTCGTTTTGATTCCGCCCCCTCTTTATGTTTCGGAGGGGATGAATGAAGCATGTTCTTATTTGCACGTTGGTTGCATTTTTTTATATTATCACAGTTTACTCAGGAGGAAGCATGGCTGAAGCAAAATCGTTTGAGGACGGACTATACGCCAAGTTCATGACTGACAAGGGAGATATTGTCTGCCGATTGGAATACGAGAAAACACCTTTGACAGTTGTCAATTTTATCGGACTGGCTGAAGGGAGTAAAGATTCAAACAAGGAAAAGGGAGTCCGTTTTTACGATGGTCTGATCTTTCATCGTGTAATTCCTGATTTCATGATTCAGGGAGGGTGTCCGTCCGGCACCGGTACCGGCGGTCCAGGTTATCGTTTTTCTGATGAGATTGATTCGAGTCTGAAGCATGACGGTCCCGGTATACTCTCCATGGCAAATGCCGGACCGGGCACAAACGGCAGCCAATTTTTCATCACTCATATGGCTACTCCCTGGCTGGATGGCAAACACACCGTTTTTGGGCGCGTGATTTCCGGTCAGAATGTTGTGGATACGATCCGGAAAGGTGACAAGTTAACAAAAGTCGAGATTATCCGCGTCGGAGACAAGGTTGAATCTTTCAAGGCCGACCAGGGGGCATTTGATACGCTTTTAAGGGAACTTCGTGAAAAAACCGGGAAGGTCAAACGTGAGAAAGAGAAGAATATCGATGCCCTTATTAACGAAAAGTGGCCCGGTGCAAAAGAAACTTCATCAGGTCTCAAATATGTGGTTGTAAAAGAGGGCTCAGACGATAAGAAACCAAAACGTGGGGCGCTTGTCACGGCTCATTACACCGGCAAATTGCTTGACGGCACGAAGTTTGATAGTTCTTACGACAGAAATAAGCCGTTTCAGTTTCCGGTTGGACTGGGGCGTGTGATAAAAGGATGGGATGAGGCGTTTCTGGATATGAAAAAAGGGGAGCAAAGGGTTCTGATCATCCCATCCGACCTGGCCTATGGTTCGAGAGGCGCAGGCGGTGTAATTCCACCCGATGCCACCCTGGTGTTTGAAGTGGAACTTATTGATTTCTAAGTGATTTTGGTTTCAAGTAAGGAGGGGAAAAAATGCTGAAAAAAATTCTTTTTGTTGTTCTGGCTTTGTCATTGTTGTGCTCCTGCGCCAATAAGGCCCAGACAGGAGCTGCTCACGGAGCGGCAGCCGGAGCGTTGATCGGACAGGCAATCGGCCAAAACACTGAAGCCACGCTTATTGGAATCGCTGCCGGCGCTTTGCTGGGCTATCTGGTTGGGAACGAGATGGAGAGAGAAGATAAGGCCCTGATGAACCGCACCTACGAAACAGGACGATCATATGAGTCCCGCGAGTGGGTGAATCCTGACACGGGCAATCAGTATTCCGTGACTCCGCGCCCCGCCTATCGTAATCCACGCGGGCGCGATTGCCGCGAAGCCGAGATCCTGACCATAATAAATGGAAAGGCCGAGAAAACCATTGCCACAGCCTGCCGCGAAAACGGCAGATGGGTTATTCAGTAGTAAACGTTCACCATTGTTGTAGATGTACCCCGCAAGGGGGTATAAATGCGTGATCAGGGTGACAGACTAGTAGTCCTATGTTGGTCACCCTGAGCGCGTGTAGGATGTAAATCACCAAGGGAAAAGCAGATTCAGGGTGCAAGTAGTTTTGCAACTGCATCATGCACCCTGATCGCGAGATTGTTTTTCTGTTTCGGTTTGAAGCCGCTTGTTTCAATGGGTTCCCCCACTCGAATCATGACGTCTCCCGGTCTGGACAGAAGGGTTCCCTTGGGCATGATGTGGTGAGTTCCGGTGATTGCAACCGGGACCACTGATACGCCGGATTTAATTGCAAGCACCATTCCTCCTGATTTAAATTCCTGGATTCTTCCGTCCGGACTCCGTGTTCCCTCGGGGAATATAACCACCGACGTTCCTTCGGCGATTCTTTCCGCAGCCTCTATCAGACTTTTGAATGCCTCTCTGCCTTTCCCTCTGTTTATTGGAATGTAGCCGGCGATCCGCATGCTTGAGCCAAAGACCGGAATGTCAAACAGTTCCTTTTTAGCCAGCCACCTGAAATCAATCCCAAGATAGCCTTGCAGAGCAAAGATGTCGAACTGGCTTTGATGATTCGCGGCAAAGATATATGACTTTGTCGGGTCCAGTTTTTCACCTCCCTCTACTTTCACGGACATGCCGCATACCCTGGAAACGGTTCTCCCCCAGAAGCGGCCGAGCCACTGGAGTTCCTCCGCGGATTTGCGTCCTGTCATGGAAAATAATATGGCTGTGACACATGTCGCGGCCGTAAACAGGGGTGTGAATACGAGTACAAATAATCCGCGGGGAAAATGTAATAATTTTATAATGTTCATTAGTTTAACCAGTGCGGTTTTTTTCGTCAGACGGTTCAGGCGTATTTGGACCGTAACGGTTTGAGCAGGAAGTTTCTCCTTTATAGGGCTTGTGTCAAGCTAAAACTGACGGCATCGTAAGAAGTTTCATCTAAAACGTTGTTCAAATTTTTCACAAAATCATCAAAACTGAATTTCTTGTAAAATGGTTTGAAAATGTGTAATGATAGCTTAGGGTTCGATCTGTTAACCTCTTTTATTCCGGGAGTTTTGTCAATATGCCGATATACACCAATCTGGAAGATCATGACGATATTGTTTCACGATTGAGAGAGATTCCCGGGTTGAAGAATTTCCCGCCGGATGAGTTCCGTGAGATGTTAAAAAAGATGACCAGCGTATTAATCAATGCGGCGACATTTTCGGAGAAATCAGCATAATTGAAGGCGCTGGAAGATCGGCGTCCGTACGTACTCTTGAAAAGACTTTTTGCCTGGCCCTTGATGCCCAATTTGCAGAAAAAATACGTAAAAGCGAGAGAAAGAGTGTATTAGATCAGATCTTTATGGAAATACTCGCCCGCCGGTTGAGGGACACGTCGGATGAGTTGGCATCGGTAAAAAAGGAACTTGATGTGATCAGAAAGGAAAATTAGGCGTTAAGGTCTTTGGTCGGCGATTTAAAAGCGCTGAATGAGAAATCTTTAAGCTTGATCAAACAGGAGGGTACATGATATACGGCCGCGCCGTGATAATACCTTCTCTGCCTGCAAATTAAATGTTGACAATATGGTAAGGGTCTGGAAAGACTCTGCGTGTAATAATATGGATGAGAAAGAGCAGGGATGCCCGTTTGGTTCAATCCAGGTCGCCGATGAGAAGAGAGAAACATCAACTCTATTCCCGGAAGTGCCTGAACTGAAGCCAAAACAGCCGATTACTAATAAATGCGGAAAAGCTGGCGATTTGCTCAACGTTTGGAAATTATTGCCGCTTATTGCTTTAGTGGGAGCGGCCCTCTATGTTTTGGCAGGTTTTTTCGCTGTGCCGTTCCTGGTGCGGACGGTTTTGCCGGAAAGGTTTGAGGAGCATATTGGGAGACCGGTTACCGTCGGGTCTGTTGCATTTAATCCTTTCACACTCCAACTTACGCTTAGTAACGCCATCATCGGCGCCAGGCTTTCCGACCCTGACGATGAAATTGATCCGATCCTCTCCTTTAGTAAGTTACGAATGAATATTGAGGCCGTTTCCATCCTGAAACATGGCCTTGTATGCCGGAAATTCGAGATTGATAACCCCTTTGTGCATGTTGAAAAAGATGGGGACAATCTTTACAATATTTCAGACGTATTTCCACCTGCACCAAAACCAAAGGAGCAAGAGGAAAATTACAAGACAAAGGGTCTCAGTGAAATCATTGGCATCCCTTTTTCTTTTCATTTAAAAAATGTGATCGTAAACAACGGACATATCCGCTTTGACGACCGGCCGGCAAACCAATCCCACAACGCGGAAGAGATCAACCTGGTGTTTCCGTTGCTCACCAATTTTTCATCAGCCGCAGGGTCCATTGAAGCGCTGATTCAATCCGTAAGTCTGACGCCTCCAAGATTTTCAGCAAAAATTGATGGCAGTCTTGTGAATCTGATTGCTGAAACAGAGGTTATTGACCAAGCCGTTAAGACTACGTTTAAAATTAGTTTTAAAGCGCTTGATCTTGTCGCTTTATCTCATTATTTCCCCAACCGCCTTGATCAGCCGGCAATAGCCGGCGGAAAGGCTGATCTGGACCTCGACCTGATTTTTACTTTGAAAAATAAAGGAACAGATGCCGGTCTGGAGATCAAGGGAGGCGCACAATTTTCAGACGTCCTTCTGAATACCCGTAAGGGCAGACCACTCATAAAGCTTGCCGCCGGAAATGTAGCGGGCATCTTTTCTCCAACAAACCGGGAGTATCACTGCACTGAGATTGTACTGGAAGGTCCTGAAATCCGTATCGAACGATCTGTTGACGCAGGATGGATTCTTCCGTGGACATTTGACTTGAAAAAAGGCCCTGACAGCCGGTCCGGATCAGAAGAGCCTCTGAAAGTGCGCATTGACAGTCTTCGCGTTTCAAAAGGGAAACTTTTATTCTCGGATAAGTTTATTCCAGGGGGCTACTCTGACACATGGTCTGAAATCAGCATGAGCCTGAACAGTTTTTCACCCGGAAACGACAAGCCTGCGGAATTTACCATAAACGGTAAAAATCAGGCAAAAGCAACTTTCGCCGGTCAGGGGCAGGTTCATGCGATGCCGTTTAAAGCAGAAGGATTCGTGGTTATGGAGGGGGTCGACATTGCCCGGCTTAAGCCCTATTTCCATCCGGCCTCTGAATTACGTGTGAGAGGCGGCCAAGCCTCCAGGATGGAAGCGCGTTTCATGTTCGGGAAAGATCAGGATCCCGAAAAATTGAATCTGATTTTAACTGATGCCGCCTTGCAGTTCCGGGATCTCACACTGGCTGAATCCGACACCAAATACCTACACCTGCCTGACCTGACATTCAGCAATGCCGGGTTTGACATGAACCGGAAGATTCTGGATTTGGGCCTTGTCAGGGCTGAAAAGGGCAACCTGCTTTTCAAATGGGACAAAAAGGGAGAATTGAACTGGAAGAGATATTTTGTTTACAAAGGGCAGGAAAAGAATGGGGAAAAGAAAAAATCGTGGGTTGTCAGGGCACATTCTCTGGACTTCTCAAACGGCTTGGTTGACATTGATTCCAATTCGGAAATTGATCCCCTTAATTTACGCCTTAAAGATGTTTTGTTTAATGCAAAAGACCTTTCCACCGAATCCGGCAGTAAAGGAACCATCTCCGGCTCAGCCGGGCTGGATTCCGCATCCCTTCGGTTCTCAGGCAACCTTACTTTATCTCCATTTTCCGCGACTGTGGGATGGAGTGGAAATGAGCTGCCGGCTGCATCCTTATCTCCGCTTGTCAGCGGATGGTTTGCCCCCGGGATTACGGACGGTGTAATAACGGCCGAAGGGACGGTTCATATTCCTGATTTTTCATACTCCGGAAACGTAGGGATCAGCAATTTCTCTGCTCAGGACCGGAAAGGCAGGCAGGTTGTGAAATGGCGGCAGGCCTTATGCCGGAACCTTAATTTCCGGTCAAACCCGCCCCTTGTCGAGATTTCTTCAATTTTGGCAGACGGGCCGGTTGTAAAACTGTTCAGCCAGGGTGATGGGCCGCTTTCAGCAGGGTTTTTCAAAGGTTCAAGATCTAAAAAAGATGGGAATAAATCCCGGAATAAATTGAAGATAGGTTCAATTACGGTCAACAATGGTGATTTTGTTTATTCGGACACCACACTTGGTTCTCCCTATTCGCTCACCCTATCTGATCTCTCGGGTTCGATTTCAGGGATTATTAACAGCCATGGCAACCGGGCCGCATATTCCTTAAAGGGGAGAGTTCCATCACCTAAAGGGGCGCAGTCTGCTTCTTCATTTTCCGCCAAAGGTGAAACCGGCCTTTTTGATGAGCGCCTGTTTGCAGGCCTGACAGTCAAGATAGTTAATATGGACATTCGCCCTCTTTCCCCATGGTTCTCGCACAATCTAGGTTATATGGTCAGGGGGGGAGTTTTTGACTTGACTTCAATTTTTCGTCAGGAAAATCTGGAAATGTCAGGCAGCAACCAAATTCGCGTCACATGTCTTGAGCTTGGGAAGAGGATTGATGAGAAGTCTCAACTGGAGTTTGCAATTGGACTGCTTTCGGGTCAGGATAATATTATAAACCTTGATCTGTCGGTCACAGGACCGGCCGGGCCTTCCTTTTCCTATGGTCATGGATTGGCAGGAGGATTGCGCGGGCTCCTGCTTAAAACCAGGATCTTTCCGTTTCTTCTCCTTCCTTTAAGCCCAAACAGACAAGTTCCGCCCGATCACCTGATCATACCCTATGGCAGATCGGAACTGACCCAGGATAACATGGCGCAGTTAAAAGAGATGGCGCGTATCCTTGAAATGCGGCCCTTGATTGAATTAAAGATCAGGGGATTTGCCGAACCCAATGGAGACGGTGAATTCCTTCTGAACGAACTTAAGAAAGAGGCCGCTCGTCGCAGAATCGAAGAGGAATCGCGTTTTTTTCATGAAATGTCAATGGATTACAAAGGCGAGGAAATTCGCTTTCCACGTCCGGAGGGTGTTGAAAATGAGAGATCCATGCCCGCGTCTGTAGCCGTGAGTGATGATCTTCTGCTCATCCTGGCAAAACAGAGGGCAAATGCTGTCAGAGACTTTTTGGTCAATGACCTGGATGTCGCGCCGGACCGAATCCACGTAGATAAAGCCGGAGGGCTGATCAGGGCCGAAAGTCTGGGCCGGCCCGGGAATCGTGTTGATTTTATATTAATGTCGTCGAAAAAAGCCCTTAAGGGATATTAAGAATGCCAAAAGATATGCGGGACCTCTATTTCAGTGACGTAGCGACCAAGATCAGTATTGCGCACCGTCTTTTTAAGGCGTCAGGCGCCCGTCTGAAAGCGGATTCGGCTGTTAAAGAGAAACTCATGCTTCTTGTCCGCTTAACTGACATATTGCAGAAACAGATGCGGTCCATGGGGATGTTCGAGTTGTGCGGCACATGCGGCAGTGGTCCGGATGGGGGGTGCTGCAGTGCTGAAATGGCAAACGAATCAGACGCTGTTCTCCTGTTCATGAACATGCTCCTTGACTGCGAAGTTGCCATCCGGCGGGATGATGATTTCGAATGCTGTTTCCTTGGTGAACGCGGATGCACACTGATATTGAAACCCATATTCTGTCTCAACTATAATTGTGAAAAAATAATGGTCGGTTCCCAAAAAGAGGACCTGGCTAAACTCGAAACAGCAACAGCCCGCCTGCTCGGAGAGCAGACTATTTTTGAAAATATGATCCTGCAGTCAGGGCTTTTGTAACTTCTCCTGACAATCAATTTTCCCTTCTTTTGTCACATGCATCCACTGGAAAAGGAAATTTTAAAACTAATCAGAAAGGCTGAACTGTTTCAGGACGGAGAGACCGTGGTCGTGGGTGTTTCCGGAGGTCCTGATTCCATGGCGCTGCTTCATGTCCTGGCCTGCCTTGGATCCGAGTTGAATCTTAAACTGATCGCAGTTTATTTAGATCACGGGTTGAGACCGGAAGAAACAGTTGGAGAGGCTGATCTTGTTCGAACTCAGGCTGATGATCTAGGTATCTCGTTCGTGGCCGGGAGAGTATCAGTTCGGGAATTTGCCCAGGATGAAGGCCTTTCAACGGAACACGCGGCCAGGGTCCTCCGCTACAGGTTTTTTATTGATGCGGCAAAAGAGAGATCAGCCCGGAAGATCGCTGTGGCCCACACGGCGGACGACCAGGCTGAGGAGGTCCTGCTCCGCCTGATCAGGGGAACTGGAAGAAAGGGTCTTTGCGGTATGAAAATGGTCCGAGACAAAATGATCGTAAGACCCTTTTTAAACATTCCCAAAGCCCGGCTCCTGGAGTATCTCAGTCAAAAGAAAATCGATTTTTTAAAAGACTCCTCCAATCAAGACCAAACATTTATGCGAAACAGGGTCAGGCTTGATCTTATCCCTTATCTTGCCGAGCATTTTAATCCGAATGTCAGCCGAACACTCCGGCAGACTGCGGCAATATTACAGGATGAGGAGACGCTCCTTGAAGAGATCACTAAAAATTTATGCAGCGAGATAATCGAGGAGAAAAAAGGGGATCATGGATTACCTGTCGTGGAACTGAGATTGGATAAGTTTCCGGCAGCGCACATTGCAATACAGAGGCGCGTCCTTGAGACAGTGTTCTGGAAGATGGGAGCAGAGCCCCGTTTCCGCCAGGTTGAACAAATTCTTAAGCTTGCCGGTTCAGGGGAAACCGGGTCAAGGACCCATCTTGCCCGCGGCCTTCGCGTGAACAAAACTCAAAGCCGGCTTTGTTTCTCCTATCCCGGAGGCAAGGTAAGAGAACGTGGTGATCTTGAGGAGTTGCAACCACTGAAATTTGAAGTTTTTATTAATGGGCCAGGGACTTACTACGTGCCTGAGATCCGGAATACATTTATATTCGAAGAGTTGGATAGAGTGGCGCCCCAGTCTGAAATCCGGACACAAGGCGCGGAATTCCTGGACCTTGATCTTGTCTCATTCCCACTTGTTTTGAGGTCTGTCCGGTCCGGTGACATGTTTTATCCCCTTGGTGCGCCGGGCCACAAAAAAGTGAATGATTTTTTTTCTGATTTAAAGATCCCTATAAAGGAGCGCGGGCGAATCCCGGTTCTTGTCTCCGGAGGCGTGCCGGCAGCCCTGCCGGGCATCAGGATTGCCCACAATTTCCGCATTACGCCGGCAACAAAGAGGGTGCTCAAGATAACCGCGGAACGCTAACAAAGACCTTTACTGACAGATTGACACGTGGTAAATTGCAGCCATTACAATTGATTTGACCATTTCAGATTTTTCGTGGGCGGGTAGCTCAGCTGGATAGAGCGTTGGCCTCCGGAGCCAAAGGCCGTGGGTTCGAATCCCGCTCCGCTCACCATAGTAAAAACAGGGACTTAGGCGATTGCTTGAGTCCCTGTTTTAATGTATCGGAAAAATAAAGTTTCGCTGATTCGCACAGGATGAACCATCGTCATTCCGGCTAACTCCCCTCTTCTACGAAAATTCAAAAATCAGGTTAATCACCGAAACGCCAAATACGCCTTACGAAAAAAATATGGCTCATCGCGGATTAGTGGGAAATCCTTGTTCCGCAAATACGCGGACACACTTTCCCCACATTGGAAGCAGGATAATCTTGAATTTCCAATATCGTACATATATGCTGTAAATTCAAACGGATAGGTACAGTATCACCCCACTTCTTCACTATTATCACAAAATGTGGTTGGATTTCTACCAATTAGTTCGCTGCCGATGCAAAAGAATTGATCAATATCTTTTTAAATTCCGGCTTACGAATATTTTTTTTTATTTTATTTGACGAATATATCTT
>JAYEJK010000247.1:0-2992 GCA_034660535.1 Thermodesulfobacteriota bacterium
TTTGAGGACAGGTAGCTGTGAATCTGGCTGGGAACTTCGTCCTTACCGTCGTAGCGTAGGAAGTTCTGCTCCAGCAGTTCATCAAGCTCGAGCATCCTTTCATTCTTTTGCCAGCCACCAATCTCCTGCATGAATTGTGGCTTCAGGTCACCTGCCGTCTGTGGCTTCTTTGTAAGTTGCTGCTTGAGCCACTGGATTGCGGATGCCTCGTCGGAGACGAATAGCTGCAGCTGGAGCACTTCCTTGACCGTCATTCGCTTCTTGTCATACTCGGCCGCCTGGTCGGGCAGAAAATACATCCCGTCACGTGGAGGGAAACGCTGCGAAAGCCCAATGTAAAAATCTCCTGACGACAAGGGAACAACTGCACCACGTTCAACATGAAACGCCACCATTCGGTCGAAAAGCAGATAGTCTTGACGCTCCACAATGGGTAGTGCTTTCCCTGCGTTGCTGATAAATACTGGAAGTTGAGCAAGGTGAGTTCGGACAAAATCCCAAGCACCTTCTTCTGTTCCAGATTTCAGTTTAAAACGTTGCTCCAGGCCGCCATTGGGTTTATAAGCGGAGATAACTAAATCCTGTTTGACTAATTTTTGAATAGATTGTTTGTAGGTTTCTTGCTGTTTATCGAGCGTATGAACATCTGCCACGACAAATCCAGCGCGCTGCATAGCTTCTTGGATGGCATTCCAGACACTATTCTTTGAATTATGGAACTCTACCGTCATCCAGCGCCCCGGTTTGAGTACACGATAGATTTCCTGGAATGCCGCCACCATCAGGTGCTGGTAATCCAACAGCGACCGATTTCGCCCTTTATCCATCACTGCTTCTGGTTCGCGACATGTCAGAACGCGATTCCATGCCTCCCAGAAAAAGTTCAACTCCGAATAGTGCAGGTTGTTGCCGAAAGGCGGGTCCACAAATACATAATCTTGTGAATTATCTGGAATCGCTTCTATTCGGGTGGTTGACTGACTTGTGATCAGTGATTGCCCGAATTTGCCCGGAAGACGGAGTTTACATAGTCTTTTAAGTTTATTGGTCATTGAGTAAGCAGGAGAAACTTCGGAAATCAGTGATCCAACAAAAAGCGTCCCCGAAAAATAACGGTTGACTTGCGACCCCCCAACCCTACCAAACTGCACGGGTTGGTAGCGATTCATTTTTGTGAATCCTAAACATGAGCCTTGCAAAAAATAGCGGATAAATGGATCAGTACATAGATTGACCTTTTCCCACAAACGAGTATTATATACGAGTAAAGCACGTCGAAAATAGAAATGGTGCAGATTAGTGATGCCTTTAAGATGGTATCCATCCTTTTTCTTGCGCTCGCCGTCTGGCATTTCGTATATTGGAAACCAATCTTCCACGGATGAGCTTTGAATTTTTCGCAGGGTCGCCAAATCTTCAGAGTCAGGGGTTTTACTGTAGCGAGTCTTCCCAATCTGGTAGTTGATGAGAACTGGCTTGTACCTGACCAGGGAATGCGTTGACTGGAGTGCCTCGTCAAAGTGACTCTTCCAAACGCGATCCAATGATCTTTTGTCTATTTCCGCATTGCAGCCTGGACATTCGAATGTCTTAAGAATTGCGTACGTTTCTTTGTTTACAGCTACATCAAAATAGTCCATTTTTTCACCACAATGAGGGCAGGTAAAAACTTCACTCCAAACGGTATAGTTAATTTTGCCGGTTTTGCCATTCTTGTCTTTGGTCTTATACATCCAGCCGCATTCTTCCTCAACTTCCTTTAGAATGCGTTCTGCCTCCCGTTCAAAAGCAACGACATCAACCGGCGTGTTGTAGTTATAGGCAATGAAGGTCGCTGCTGGAGAAAGATCGTTCAAAACCGCTCGGCGTGGCCCTATTTTAGAAAATTCAACCCACTCGCTTTTCCCATTTTCATCAGTTTCCTGTCGTAAAACCGCACCATCGGGCTTCACCTGATATCCAAGCGATTCAACAGTTGCTTTATCCCCACACATCTGCGCCGCCACACCAGTCATCCCCGTCCCACAGAAACCATCAAATACGATGTCACCTGGCTCAGTGTAATGCAGGATGTAATGCATGATCGCTTTGTGCGGCACCTTGGTATGGTAAGAGTGCGCGTTATATATTGGGTCGTTCTTGCCCTCGCTCACATCCGAGGCGAAAGGCTCCCGCCGGTAGTCATCCGCCTTCGGGTCATAGGGCTTGCCATACTGTTTAATAAAATCTTCGATAAACGGATTCGGACAAGCGGTGTAATAAGGCGGATCAGACAGCGCCAGGATGTCTTCATCCTCACCAATGGGAAATCCTTCGATCTTCCGAAACTCCGGGTCGCGCAACCGGTCGGCCAGCTTTTCAAGGAAATATGCCCGGCGGGCCTCGCCATTGGGGAATTCGATGCCCAAGCACTCGACCGGTTGCAGTTGCGAGTTCTGAGTTTCGAGTTGCGAGTCGAAAAGCGATTCCTGCTTCATCTGCATCCTCCGGATGAGTTACGAGTTGCGGGTTGGGAGTTTCGAGTTTTGAGGTATCGGATGAATCCACCGATAAGACGGCTTGTATCTCCGGCAAGGCTATATAGCCTCTCAAACGGCTCCTGTTTCATGTAGCCAAAACATCGAGTGCGACGTATAGTTGCGCCTGAACTTCAGCGGCTGATCCCTTGGCAATGTAAAGGAACTGAATCAGCTCACGATTCCCACCACGGTCAAACCCTTCAGCGATGTTGGACATCACGGAGACAGCCGCCCGACGAACTTGATCGCGCAGTCCGAAATCACGCGCGAATGGCCCTTCGTTGGAAATGACATAGATTTCCTTGGTCAGTTCCCGGGCTTTCTTCCATGCTTCTATGTCTTCGAACTTTCCGATTTTCGCCATTGTTAACTCGCAACTCCCAACTCGTTACTCGGAACCCGAACTTGATCACTTGTCCACTGACCAAGTTCATCTATGGGCATACCCGACTTGTGCAGTGACTTGGTCACTC
>JAYEJK010000248.1:0-3877 GCA_034660535.1 Thermodesulfobacteriota bacterium
CTCATTCCCGCCGGCATCTATAGTTGTATATTCAAAAATCATGGTTTATTAGTCCACAGTCCACGGCCGACAGTCCACGGTCGACAGTCCACGGTCGACTGTGGACTGTGGACTGTGGACTGTCGACTATCCAACTATCCAACTATCCAACTATCAACTACCTGATCGATTTCCGCAGGCCCTGAAGCATTATGATAATTTCTTCTGCATCATCATAATTTTTCTTAAAGTCTTGATCCTTAATTATTCCTCTTTTCTTACCGATATATAGACAGGTTACAACCTCTATCCCTGACCTGATTGCATAACCAAGAAATTTTTTAAATTCAGCATTACTTTGTCCGGTCGAGCCTTCCGCAGTATTTAAAGCTATGGAATCTGCGGCTCTTTTTATTTGCCCGGTTAAGACATACAATTCTTCCTTTGGAAACTTTCGAGTCAGTTCATGGATGTGAAAGCTGAATTCAATGGCCTTCTTCCACACCCCAAGCTTTTCGAACTTGAATGCCATCTTTTACCTCACCGACTTAATCTTTCTCCTGTCGACCGTGGACCGTGGACCGTGGACTGTCGACCGTGGACTGCCGACTGTCGACCGTGGACTGTCGACTGTCGACCGTGGACTGTCGACCGTGGACCGTGGACTGTCGACTGTCGACCGTGGACTGTCGACTGTCGACCGTGGACTGTCGTCAAATAACTCACTCCAGCAAAGTGACCCTCATAATCTCCTCCGGCGCGACAATTCCTTTATTAACCTTTATCAGGCCGTCGGAAAAAAGTGTCCTCATGCCGCCTGCAATGGCCGCATCCCTGACCTTTTCCGCGGAAGAGTTTTTGACAACTTCCTGCTGTATATCTCTATCAACCTCACAGAGTTCACATATCGCGATTCGATCCTTGTATCCTGTATTGCGGCAGTGGCGGCATCCTGCTCCCCTGGACCAGGCGGCGCCTTGCGGTAAAGATGTTAAACCGAACCTCTTGAGTTCATCCGGAGAGGGATCAAAGGTGGCCTTGCAGTGAGGGCAGTTCATTCTGACCAGTCTCTGGGCCATAATGCCGCAGACCGTTGAGCTTACCAGAAAAGGCTCGCATCCCATATCCACAAGGCGTGTGAGAGCGCTCGGAGCATCGTTGGTATGGATGGTGGCAAGAACAAGGTGACCCGTAAGGGCAGACTGAAGCGCGATATCCGCTGTTTCCCTGTCTCTGATCTCTCCGATCATAATAACGTCCGGATCCTGGCGCAGGATGGAACGCAGGGCTGTCGGAAATGTTACCTTCATGGACTGATCCACTTGAACCTGTGTAATATCATCCACCTTATACTCTACCGGGTCTTCAACAGTTGTAATGTTAACCTCTTCCGACCTGAGAAAGAGTAATGTGGCGTAAAGAGTTGTTGACTTTCCCGAACCTGTGGGACTTGCGAGCAGGATGATGCCATGGGGCCTCTGGATCAAGGATGTAAAACATTCGATGTTGTCCTTTTCCATACCGATGATCTTAAAATCGATCGTCTTGTTTTCCGTAGCAAGAAGCCGCAATACCACTTTTTCACCATGGATATTGGGAAGCACGGAGACCCTGATATCAACAGACTCATTGCTGCCGGAAAATGTGAAGGCCCCATCCTGGGGGGACCTCTTTTCTGCTATATTCAGGTTTGACAGAACCTTTATCCTTGAAATAAGGGGCGGAGCTATATTTATCGGATGTGTTTCTATTTCTCGCAGAATCCCGTCTACCCGGAACCTGACCCGCAGTTTTTCTTTACCTGTTTCAAAATGAATATCAGATGCCCTTTCTCTGGCTGCCTTATCAATAAGACTATCCGTGAGTTTGATTATTGCGGCATCTTCCGACAGGTCAATCGCCTTTCCCCCTGACTCATACACCTCTTTAAGCACGCCCTTGACTCTTGAGGCAGTGGAAAGATACAGGTGGCACTGCATACCCGTGAGCCTGTGAAGATTGCCTAAGATCTGGGCGGAAAGCGGCATTTCACATGCAAGGTGTAATATACCGTTTTCAACCTTCATGGGAATTGTATTGTAACGCTCTGCAAGGGACCGGGAGATGAGCTTAAGTGCGTTGCCGTCTATATCAAATGCCTCAAGATCAATGTATTCCAGGCCATAGATTCCGGCTATTGTCCGGGAAATATCCTCCTGTGTCAGGTAACCGAGTTTGATCAGTACGGCCCCCAGTATTTCCTTAGTCCTTGACTGAAGCCTGAGCCCCTCATCCAATTGGTTTTTATCAATAATCCCACGTTCGATGAGACTCTCCCCTAACAACTTTTTTTTCCTTCCCTCAAACGTTGCGGCGGGTTGGGTAGTAGTTTGTCTGTTTAACATGGCCGTCCTCCCCGTTGCGAAGCGGGTGAGCAGGTGAGAAAGTGAGAAAGTGAGAAAGTGAGAAAGTGAGTCTTATTATGTTTTTGTTTTGAGTATCCATGGTGTTGGATTATTCCCCATATTTACTAATTTTCCAATAATGTTGTTATACGATTCATGTTCATATTTTCTTCTTCTCCACGCCTCTGGCAAATTGGCCGAAACAGAACGTGAAGAACGTCTAATCTGATCCGTCAGAGAGTAAATCTCTTCTTTTGGAAACCTCTTTGAGACTTCAAAAATCTGCATTGCCGCTTCAACTGACATTTGGTAAACGTCCAAATCCCAATGATGCTGTAGTTTTTTACTCACTTTCCCACCTGCTCACCTAAGAAGCCGTTCCACATAGTTTACGTCCCTGGCATTCCTGAGAACCGTTTCCTTGCTGATTTTTCCTGCCTTAAACAGGCGGACGAAGGCGTGCTCCATGCTCTGCATACCCTGACCCGCGCTGGTCTCAATAACAGAGCGTATCTGCTCCGACTTGTGCTGGCGGATCATGTTGCTGATTCCAGGGGTGACGATCATTATTTCCGCGGCCGGAACCCGCCCTAATCCATCTTTTGTCCTGACCAGTTTTTGTGAAACAACGGATTTGAGCGCCAGAGAAAGCTGGTGCGCAATCTGTTCCTGTTCATCCGTGGGAAAGACACCTACGATACGTCCTATGGTAGATGTCGTATCCCTTGTATGAAGCGTTGCAAAGACGAGATGACCTGTCTCTGCCGCCATAATGGCCGTGCGCATGGTTTCAAGGTCGCGCATCTCTCCCACAAGTATAACATCAGGGTCCTCTCTGAGCGCGGATCGAAGCCCGTCCGCAAAGGAGGGCACATCCGAGTATAACTCCCTCTGGTTAATAAGCGCTTTTTTGTGTTGAAGCACATATTCGATCGGATCCTCTATGGTCATGATGTGACACGGCCTGGTTTCATTGATCCTGTCTATGAGGGTGGCAAGTGTGGTAGTCTTGCCGCTTCCCGTGGGACCTGTGACAAGCACAAGGCCGTCCTGTATATCACAGAGCTTTCCAAGGCTTTCCGGAAGTTGTAATTCTTCAAGAGTGGCAATCTGCTCTGCAAGCCTCCTGAACGCGCCTGCCACACACCCTCTCTGGCAAAAGACATTGACCCGAAAGCGGCTGGCGGAAGAATCGCCGTTAAGACTGTATGCTAGATCAATAGCCTGTTTCCTTTCAAATACTTGCCTTTGCTTTTCAGAAAGTATACCCAGAAGCATTTCTCTTGTATTGTTTTGATCCAGTTTCTCGTATTCAGCAGGGACAAGCTGTCCGTGGATGCGAAAAACAGGCGGGCTGTTGACCGTCAAATGCAGGTCTGTCGCATTTTTTTCTATCGTCAACATCAAAAGCTCAGTTAAATCCATATAGTTCCCTTTGTTTTTTATTAGTAGACGGTCAATAGTCCACGGTCCACGGTCCACAGTCCACGGTCAATAGTCCACAGTCCACGGTC
>JAYEJK010000248.1:3977-11784 GCA_034660535.1 Thermodesulfobacteriota bacterium
GTCCACAGTCCACGGTCAATAGTCCACAGTCCACGGTCCACAGTCCACGGTCAATAGTCCACTGTCCATGGTCGAGTCCCAACCTCACTTTCTCACCTGCTCACTTTCTCACTTTCCCACCTGCTCACCCGCTCTACTTCCTTCTTATCTTTTTCCATTTTTCATCATACTCAAAAAGATCCTTTGTCCCTTCCTTTATAGCCGGATGCTGGATTCCTTTGAGGGCTTTTTCAGACACTGGCCCTGCCTTTTCCGGGGCCATTATTATATGCGGGGTCAGCAGAAATACCATTTCCGTTCGCTCTTTTTTTGTTTGGTGATCCTTGAAAAAGAAACCTATTAAAGGTATGTCTCCGAGGAAAGGGACTTTGCTCTCATCAACATGGTCTTCCTCGGTTATAAGCCCGCCAACGGCCAGGGTATGATCTTCCGGAACAACAGCGATTGTGTTTACGGAGTTCTCCGACAGTACATCAACTTTGGTTGATTCCCAGGGGGTTACAGGATTTCCATCGACGTCAAACGAGCTGTACTGGATCGTCGCGGCCTCCTTATTTATACTCGTCTGACTTACATAAATTTTCAGTGTAACACTCTTGTCCTCGTTTATCTGGGGCGTAATTTTCAGGCTTGTGCCCACAAGATCGACGGTTTTGTATCGCGGTGTAGTATAACCCGGCATAGTTATGTTTCCCTCATCATCAAAGGACGGCGGGATAGGATCTATGTTGCTGAATAAGGAATAATTCTTCATGCCCGTCTCTAATATCGCCTGGCTGTTTTGAGCGGCAACAATCATCGGTGTTCCGACAATGTTTATGATCCCATCCTTTTTCAGCAACTTCATCTTGAGATCCATTTTCCATCTGTCATCGACAAAATTATAAAGAGCATCCGCGCCTGCTGCGCCAAATGTTTCCGCTGTCCAGGTTTTAGCGGCATCGCCGAATGACACCCCCCCTTTTTCTCTGTAAACGATATTTTTAATCTGAAAAAATGAGGTAAAATCATCCGTAAGGGTTGTTTTGAGTATCCTGCACTCGATCAGGACCTGGGGAGTCGGAGTGTCAAGTTTATCTATCAGATCTCCGATCTCTCTTAAAATCTCATCATCTGTTGAAGAGGCAATAATAGTGTTGTTGCGCAAAAAAATACTTATAATGGCAAAACCTACCTGTTTGTTGATCCGGCGAATATCCTGGGCAGTAAGTTTCAGGTCCAGGTTTGTTCCCAAAAGGGCGCCTACCTTTTCGGCAGTGATGTTTTCTTTGAATTCAGGCGTCTTAATATTTTTTGTGATATCCGCATCAGATTTTTTCGCCTGGATCTTTGCTTCCTCCTCTTCTATATCGGGTTCCTTAAGATGCTCGTAACTCCTGAGATTGATCGGCAGGACATATTCAACCCTTTTACCCATAACGCCGGCAATGGAATCGGCCAATTGGGGAGCAGACGCGTGTTTGAGGTTAAACACCATGGTTTTTATCTTGAAATCCAGGCTTGCCTGGTCTGCAAAATCCACGGAATTCATGAGGCAGATATAATTCTTTTCCTTATTTTCCTCGTACCACAGGTTATACTTCTTGCAGATAGCTTCTATGGCGGTGATAACAGGAACATTTGTAATGTAAATTTCTACGAAAACTAAGTCGATATCTCCCCTGCACACAATATTTTTACCGGATTTTATTGAAATTTCCTTAAGCACCTGGACAAGAAAACCTCCCTTTACTGCAAGGTGGATCTTACCCTCCGATATATTAACGGCCCCTTCTTTTACCTGTTCAACCACTCCGTCCGGCCTGATATCATAATAAATCGTCCGGATTGCTCCGGTTAAATCCTCTACTTCATCCTTAATACGGATATAATTTTCACCCACTTTATAAACCAGGCTATACTGGTTGCAAAGCGCATCCAGCGCTGTTTTGAGACTGACATCTTTTAAAAATATGGTGATCTTTCTATCGAGCAACAGGTTTTGATTTTCATCCTCACCCTTTTTCTTGCCGGCTTTCCCTTTTTTGATTTCGCTTTTCCCGAATAATGGACTTTTGACCACAAAATTTACATTTGTAAGAGATGAGATAACCTTTAAAACATTGGAAAGCTTTTCGTCCTGGAAATCAAGGACGCCAACCCTTATACTGTCAAGTTTTTTCTCTAAAGCAGAGACTTGCCTCTTTTGGGCCTTGATACTTATAGAATCAGGATTGACCTCATAAGCAAGGCCGTACTTGTAGCAGAGCATTTCTATTGCGGTTATGTAACTGGTATCTCTTTTTATAAAAATTGTAACTTCAGTATTTGTTAAAGCTTTATCAATTTTAAAATCAAGACCTGTCATGGAAGAAATAATATCAAACACAGCCGGGAGTTTTTCGCCGTCAAAGTTAAGGGGGCCAATCTTTTTGTTCCCCTGAGCCTCCAATAGCGGCGCTTCATCACTCTCGTGTTCAACAACGAGCCGTGAGGGCTCATCCTGCTGCTGAGGGATGGCCTTTTCCTCCTCCGGCGCCGGCACTTTGGATGACGGTTTGACACCAGGCGCCTGGCCGATATCCTGTGGCTTTTCAGCAGGTAAAAAAAGCGACTTGACACGAGATACGGAAGAACATCCCCCAATCTGGACAGCCATGAAAACAATCATCAGTAACAGTAAAAATCCGCGTAATTTATTCAATTTTCAAATCCTTAGCATTTATCAGTTAGCATTTATCATCGATCATCGATCATTTATCAATGTTCATTTATCAATGACAAATGATAAATGATCATTGATAAATGCTAATTGCCCATAACCGGCAGATACACCTCTTCCCCATTTTGCAGCATTATCTCTATGCCGTTTCCGGCAATTTTTGTTACGGTAAAATAGGTCATCCACCTGTTGGATTCGGATTGCTCTCTATTAGGCTTTTCTATGGATACCTTCATGCCCGGTTCCAGAAGCACAGTCCCTTCAAAGTTTTCAAGATTCAGTTCAACGGCTGCTGCTCCTTTTTTTCCATTTTCCCCGTTGACCTGCATAATCCCTATGACCCTGATTTCAGGCGGCTCTACTTCTTCCCCCAATTTTTCAATCTCCGGGAATATTTGGGTAGGGTCTCTTTGACCCTGTGCAAAAACATTGCCGGCGGAAACACATATAAGGAGTGAAAACAAAAAAATTAAATACTTCATATCTTATTTCCTCTTAATGACTAGATACTAAGCCATAATTCCGCCTTCATCGCCTTTTTCTCTGCAAGGCTTTCAAGGGCGATTTTTTTTATGACTATCAATTTCCAATGCTCATTGAACTTTAGTTGACTTATCTCTTTGATAAAAGACCTGAAAGTATTAAACCGGCCTTGCAAGGTGAGATTGTAATATCTCCTTTTATACAACTCATTTTCTTTTGAAATTTCCTTGATTTTATTTTTATCTGTTATCCGGTCAAATTTCTTAATCATCAGGCCGCTCTGCGCTGCTGTATGCACGATCCTGTTTGCGATCTCATCTACTTCGCTATCTTTGGTGAGCGCGATTTCAGCTTTTTTGAGACCCTGCTTTACTTTGGATACTTTCTTTCGGAGTTTGCGAATTTCCCCTTCAATACGCCCTGTTTTTTCCTCTGACCTCAAGCGACTTACCTCGGTGGATAGCTTTCCCCAATCCCTTTCCGTTCTTTTAAGCTTTTTGCCCAGGGACGCGTCAACAAGTTTAAGGTAAAAAAACACGCCTATAACTATGATCACTATAACGATCCCAAATTGCTCCAGTTTTGTCAGTCGTTTTGTTGCCATTGTCTATTTATTTATCTTTATCAAAGTTCGGGTTGGTTTTAATTTCGGCCGCAAGTCTTTAATTGGGTAACGGTGGGCACAGCCCACCCTACAAAAAATACATATTTCCACCATGTTATTCTTAGTTCTCTTGTAGGGTGGGCTATGCCCGCCGTTATAATGGCCGAAGTTAAAACCAACCCCCAATGTTCAATGCTCAGTGTTCTTGGAATTTTATATTTATAATAAAATTATATGGGAGAATTTTTTTTCTTATGTCTGAGGGATTATCCACCCGGTTTACCTTTTCAAGAATAGCCGCTTCACAGGATTCGAGTTTTGACAGCGCCCTGTTAAAGCCGGTAATGGAGCGGCCCAGCTTGGCATTACCCTCAAGAGAAAAGCTCCCGTCTTTTTTCTGGCTGACCCTGTTTAACACCACATCGACAGGAATCTCTTCAGAGATTTTTGCAAAAAGATTAAGAACATTTCTATTGAACGCAGGGAGGATTTTTTCGAGATATTCTTTCTTTTGTGTTAACTTTGTGAGCCTTTTTGACAGACTTTCCTTCTCCTCTATAGGTCCGAGAAGTTTTTGCTTATCTACCTTCAGTTGTTTAATTTTTGAGGCATATTGCGATAAGGATACACTGGTCATGACATAATGGCCGGCTGCAACCAGTAAAAACAGTCCGATAGCAAATGCCGGAACAAGACGCTTGTGTTCACTGAATCTTTGAGTAACGGAATCAATCACGGAAACACGGTCCGTCACACCAAGAAGACCTTCACCCGCAAGCCCTATCTCCTGGATGGCCGCGCCGACGGCCAGGGCATATTCAGGTCCGAAATCGGTCACAGCCTGATCAAAATCCACACCTCCAAAATCTTCAATGCCCCATATCCTGACATTTTCAAGCTCTGCCTTGAGTCCGTGAATAAGCTCTTCCGGAACAGCGCTCCCCGTAATCACGCACTCTTGCGCCCCTCCGGCAGATGCGGTTAAATCATAAATCATATTCCGCACAGGCTCATCCTCTGCGGCAGCCCCGGCAACTATCGGGAGTTCTTGAAAAACAGAGGGTCCCTTTTCCGTTAAGCAAATACCCTTAAGGGAAGTTTTACGGCAGTCTATAATAACTTTATTTCTCCCATTCGCCGGCAGATCTGATGCAAATGCAAGAGCCCCTTCAGGAGAATAGGCGCGGCGCAGGTTAATCCCGCAATCCTTTAACAGATCTGAAAACTCGGAATAGCCTGTTTTTTTAATGGCAAATATCAAGACCGGGATAGTGTTTTCCCGTTGCAGATAAGGCTGAGGTTGACATGCAAACAGGCCGTCTGATGGAGGAAAATCAAGGTATGGCTCTATCTCCCACCGGGTTGCCGCATTAAGCTTATCATCGGAAAGTTTTTCCGCCCCTCCCATATTTAATTCGCCTGCCAGAAATTTTACCTGATCCGTCACAATAATCCCGGACCCCTTAAATTCGCCCTTCCCTTTAAGCAATTTTTCAATATCCCGGGACACATCTTCATAGGACCTTTCTATCCTGGCGGTGGAGAGAACAAGCGCCCTTCCCCCCTCTTTCTTGACTTTCACCACCCTTACGGCATTCAGTCCCAGTTCAATTGCAACAACCTGTTTTGGAAAACGTTTAAAATTTATCATTGGTGTTTTTTAGTCCACAGTCCACAGTCCACAGTCCACAGTCCACAGTCCACAGTCCACAGTCGACAGTCGACAGTGGACTGTGGACTGTGGACTAGATGCTCAATATCTCGTGACACCGCCGCCGAAGATAAATATCACGATATCATCCCCGGTATAATAATACTCCGGGTTGTCGGGGTTATCAGAATCATAAATATTGGGCTTTCTCAAATCATCGGCTGTTACAGGATCTGAGGGTGTATCCGCCATATAATCTTTACAAAATGAGCCGCTATCCGCACAATCAACGCCAAAACAGATGATGCGGGCCTCATTCTTGTCTTGGCCTCCCACGATAAGGTAATATTTTCCCCTTCTGATCTTTTCAGCGTCTATATCGTCTCCGGACTCTTCTGCCTGCTGCGCCAGTTTTTCGCATTTGTCGGACCATGGCGTGGCAATAAGGGGAAAATAATTCCCCTCTTGGGACATTCCGATCGGGGCCAGCCGGTCATTGGTGTCATGCTCCATGTATGGCCCTCTCCAACCCTTTTGTTTGTATCGATCCCAGACAAGCAGTCCTTTCGTTGCACTCTCATTTTCACTCATTGTTTGAGATGTCAAAAAATCAAACATTTCCTTGCACTCCGGGTTTGTTTCAGAATCATGGTCAACATTATTCTCTTTATCTTCTATATCTCTGTCATCTTTAAGACACAGGTACCGTGTTGCATACCAGGGCCTGTCATCATCTCCACTGCCTGGTTCATCATCTGTCCCGGGGTCTTCAGGTATTTTCCCAAGGTCCGGATAAAACATGTCGGTAACGGCATTTTTAATATTGTTCATCTCCTCAAGGGCGGTCATTACACCGGCATGTTCGGTGACAGAGCCAAAACGGGCGGCTGCCAGGGCAACAAAGGTCATGGCAATGGTTATGACGACGATAAGCTCCAGGAGGGTAAAGCCCGGGCTTGCCTTTGATTTGCATTTATCATTTATCATTTGTTTAGAAATTATTCGTAATCTCTACGATATTCCACACATCAACTGCGTCCTTCGGCCACTTGTAGCCTAAAGGGCTGCAGACATCAACCTCCCATAGTTCCTGCTTTTCGCTCAGATCAATCACATTTTGTTCTGCTTGTTCATCATCTTCATTATAGTTTGAATCCGCTACCTTAATCTCCTTGACTTCACCACCCCCTATCCTTGCAACTGTTGCTTTGAGTCTGGGCAGTACCATGCAATAATTATTATAGGTGTTATAATCCTTATTCTGCATTCCCCTGGGAGATAAACCCTCATTTGCCACAACACCGTCCGCGACCAAAGAGGAATTTTTGCCGATCCCTAAAACAATGCGATAAATCCAGGACGGATTTCCCAGATGGTCACCTCTGCTGATTACCGACCTTACATTACCGCCTGTATTGTTGGCAAAAGCGCCGATCATAAGCACACCAAGACCTTCATGAACACCAACCATGTTCAGCGGTCTTCCCGCATCACCACCGGCAAAAGTCTGGGGGGTGAGATCCGAGTTTTCTCCATCTTTTACATACTCCGTGTTTGTGCTTCCCACGTAGTCGTTAAGCACCATCATTTTTTTGATTCCCATCTTTTTAATCTCATTGGCCTCTTGTTCATTAAGGATATGCATCATGGGCTTCAATCGTTCGTTGAACTCGTCACCAATGGTCTCGGGGCCATTGTCTCCATCGCCGTCATCAATAAGCGGGAGTTGATAATTACCGCCGCCACTGCTGTTTATAATGGTTATGGGCTTATTGGGCAGACGGGCATTTTTCTGCTGGTACACCATGATATAACCCTTCATATCCTTGACATTACTATCATCTATGATTTCAACCGCAGAAGTCCCTATATTCCCGAGACGAGGCGCTATCATTGCCAGCAGAAAACCTATTATAGTAAGGACTATGACTATCTCGAGGAGCGTAAAACCTGCCTGCTTTCCTTTAAATATAAACATAGAATCGCCTTTTAAAAGTTTATGGTTTCGTTTATTTTCAATACGTTCAGTTTTTATGTTTTGCAAGGCTAATTTGTATAGCCAACCAAAACCATGATAGTCTAATTAAAAAAAGCAAACCATAACTAATTATTTTTAGTTTTGCTAACGCTTAAAGCTATAAATTTAGCGCTTAAAGCTATAAATAACTGGGAAAAAATTATAGATTGAACAAGATATTGAGTCAGGCCATTGGAATATTGGCAGATATAAGGATTAGAATAATTGGCATTGTTAATTTAATATAGCTGACAGTCCATCGTTCCATTTGAGCATTAAGAGTATGACGGAACACAGAAGCATTTTTTTACTTTTACTGTAGCATTTCGTCTTCCTTCTGAGTCTTGCAAG
>JAYEJK010000249.1:0-11757 GCA_034660535.1 Thermodesulfobacteriota bacterium
ATTCGAGTCATGCGCATTTATGAAATCGCCTGGTCACCGAGCCAAAAAGGAGACACGGACAAACAAGTTTGTCCATGCCACCCATCACCCATCGCCTCCCCCAAATCCGTTATAATCAGAAGAATTCTAGTTTATCTGGGTTAGGTTGAAGAATTGGGGGTTGGTTTTAATTTCGGCCACAAGTCTTTCATTGGGCAAAGGTGGGCACAGCCCACCCTACAAAAAATACATATTTCCACCATGTTATTCTTAGTTCTCTTGTAGGGTGGGCTATGCCCACCGTTATAATGGCCGAAGTTAAAACCAACCCCAAGAATTGTAGGTTGACATCAAGGGAAGTTTTCTGTCAGGACTCAGTCATACACTCAAACAAATGTTGATACATCCATTAAAAGCTAGTAAAATTTAAAAATTAAAAGAATATTTGTCAGGAGTCAGTTCATGGAAAAACCGCTGGTTATTGTTGATTCGGAAATTAAGGCAACGACGATTAAGGCGCAGTATGAAGGTGACATTGACACCCTTACGGTTCTTTCACAGCCGCTCAGGATCTCATTAAAGCCCTCAAAGGGTACACGGAATCAAGATGAGTCACCCTTCCAATTCACGCCGGCGCCTGAGGCAAAATCATTTATTGACACGCTGTTGAAATGCCGGGACCGGGATATCTATCTTGGTTTTGATTATGATCAGGCAGGCGAATATCTCTCCTGGGCCATCGGCGAATACCTTAAATCCGTCACCAAGGGAGGCAATATCCCCAGACGCTTACACTTGTTGGGCATGAGCGCCGACGAACTCCGCGAATCCTTTCGGTTCGTAAAATTCGTAAATGCAAAAAGGGCCTCCACCTATTACATGCGGAGCCTGTTCAATTCATGCCTGATCAAACATATAACTCGTCTTCTGGGCACTTCCGTCGGCCCGGCCGACCTGCCCCTGAACCACAACACCCTCACAACCCTGATGCTCCTTGCGGAGAAAAATATGGAGATCCAGTCCTACAAACCTGCTTTGAAATGGCAGATAAAGGTCGTGCTCTCCGGACCGGACGGCCGGTTTGAGGCCAGTCTTGCTGAGGCTTACGAGATAAGCGATGACGGTTTTCTAAAGGATTCGGCAGAGGGGCGGAAAGTCGTGTCCATGTTCAAGGACGAACCTTTTAAGGTTGAAAAGGTTGTCCGCACATCCGAGGTTATTCCGCCGCCTGCACCGTACCGCATAATCGAACTCATTCATGACGCCAATATCCTTTTTGGAATATCACCCCTTAAGACAATGGATGCGGCAATAAGGATGTTCAACGGTGTCGAATTCAAGGGCTCCTCCACAGGGCTGATATCCACTATTATCCCCCTTGAAGACACTTCCACGTCCACTCTGGTTGAAAAAACAAAAAAATATGTGATCGATACCTTGGGTGTGGAAGCTGGTGAGGGGGGGATAAAGTTTGACAGCAGCATGATCTTTCCGCTTATGCCGGAAGTTACGCCTGAAGATCTCAGCGAGGCGCTTGATGAGAACGAGCGTAAGCTCTATGGACTGATCCGTAACCGCGCCATGGCCGGCCTGATGCGCGGAGCTGATGTTGAAAATATCGAGGTCGAGCTGAGGGCGGGCACAGGCTGCCTCTTCAGGAAAAGCATGAGATCGGTAAAGGCACAGGGATTCTTATCGGTCTATCAGGGATGTCATGACAAGGATCTGCTGGAACCGTGCCCGCTGGTAAATCTTGAGCAAGGCCGAACCGTTGAGAACCTGCAGATTATTCCGGAGCAGGCCGGCGCATTCCCGCCGGAATACTATACGCTGGAAACTTTATTCACGGATCTGGGGGACTTTTCCATATCAGTCGACCGTTCTTCCAACTCCATGGTGCAATCCCTGCTGGACAGAGATTACATCACAATCACACAGGAAGGGAACCTCCGTAGCGGTGACAATGTAATCAAGTTGGTATCCGCCATCAATCAGGCCTTTCCCTCCATGACCGGGCTTAATTTTTCCGCCTATTTTGAACAGACCGTGTCAGAGGCGGAAACAGGGCGAAAGCCCCTTGATGTTGCGCTGAAACAGTTTGACCAGGCCCTGATGATGCACGGAACGATCCTGGTCAAAACAAAGGTTTCAACCAGGATTACACCGCGACACAGGAAAAGATCATCAAGTATTATCATCAAAACTCCTGCCGGGCCTGAACCCGGAAAGACTCCCCTTAAGGAAGTTGCGAAGGCGGCGCCTTCTCCGGCGGAAGTCCTTGAACTTGAACCTGAAGCTGCTGTGCAGGAGGTTGAAAGCCCGGTTTCCGAGGAGGCTGGTATTTCAGAGGTTGTTGAGTCCGAGGAGGCCGGTGTCCCCGAGACTGTGGAGCCCGAGGTCTCTGAATCCGTACAAGACTCTGTTCCTGAACAGGAAGAGACGCCCGCTGAAGAACCGTCTCCTGAACCTGAAGTCAAAGATGAGGAGATAGCCGAGCCCCCCGCGGTAGTGGACCGGGATGTATTTGATCAGCCTTCCGGAGAATCCGCTTCCGATGCCGGCAGTGAAACCGAGCCTCTGGGAGAATTGGTTGAGATTGACGGGCAGGTTCCAAAGAAGGATTGCCCGCTTTGCCGTCGTCCGATGCTTCTGAAAAAGGACAGATACGGCAAATTCTGGTCATGTTCCGGGTTCCCTGCCTGCCGTCATGCAGAGTCATACCAGGAAAGAGAAGGTCTGGAGATGATCTGCCCGGTGTGCAACGAAAAGCGCGTTATTTCAAAACGCACACCAACAGGCAGGACCTTTTATGTGTGTCCGGACCGGAAATGCGAATTCATGGCCTGGTCAAAACCTCACATTCAGCCGTGCAAGGTCTGCAATTCCCCGTTCCTTGTAGAAAAGCGGACTGTGACCGGCAAGACGGTACTGCGCTGTCCGAGAGCAGGGTGTAATTATATGGAGCCCATGCCGGGCGACGACGGCATGGACCTGGTGGATGCCCGGATTCAGGATGACCCAGAGTTTGCGGATGCGCCAATCGACGACATCGGCTCACCGGTTGAGGCTGCCCCGGCGCCAAAGAAAAAAAAGATCAGGGTCAGACGTTCGAGCAAGGGTTCATCAAGCGTCTCGTCAGGCGGCAAAAAAAAGGTAAGGCTTGTAAGACGAAAGTAATATTTAAAAAATATGAGGCGATCTTATGCCCATTTATGAATTCTTCTGCAAAGACTGCAACACGATCTTTAGTTTTTTTTCAAGCAGGGTCAACACAACCAGGCAGCCCATATGCCCGAAATGCAACCGTGTCCGCTTGAAGCGACAGATGTCCGTTTTTGCCGCCATTGGCAGTGCAAAAGAGGGAGGAGACGACCTCGGGCTTGACCTTGACGAGTCCAGAATGGAAAAGGCGCTGGAAGGGCTTGCCGGGGAGGCTGAACATCTAACCCAGATAAACTGGAAATTTTAAAAGGTCCTGGATAAGTGCCTTAAAACATGTGGCACCGCGGGCGTCACATATAACTTCAGAGTTTTTCTGCCACAAAAAACAAGAAAATTACCACTAAGGCACTAAACGAGGAAGACCCCAGGCAGATGGCCGGACTGATGAGAAAATTTTCCAAACAGACCGGAATACACCTAGGAGACGGCATGGAAGAGGCCATGGCCCGCATGGAGGCAGGCGAAGACCCGGAAAAAATCGAACAGGAAATGGGAGACATCCTGGAAAATGAAGATCCATTTCTTATGCAGGGGAAACCTGGAAAAAAGATGCGCCGCCGCTCCGGCCCGGTCCGTGATGAAACCCTGTATGAGTTATGAATACAAGGTTCAGGGGTTCAGCAACCTCTATCTATCAATTGTTTTCATATACCCGATCAATTTTTGGGCCAGGGTTTTGTTGTCGATCAACAGAGAGAATTCATGGTTGTAGGCCAGGGCCGAGTGGGTAAGGTTGTGGCTGCCGACAAATGAGTAGCGGCTGTCTATAACCACAAGCTTTGTGTGCGTAGTGGTATTCTGGGAGTCAAAGGTGACGGCAACGCGGTGTTTTTTCAGCTTTTTCGCCACCCGCCGATTTTCATGGTTCAGGTTGTCGTCATAGTTTGATTTTTCAAGTATTACCCGGACGCAAACTCCTCTTTTTCCGGCGGCGATCAATTCCTTCAGAACGAGGGCCGGTCTGTTTTTCGGTGAATCCGTTATTTTGAAGATGAACATGGCCATGTGTATAGTCTTCCGGGCTTTTCTAATATATTGAATAAGATTGTCGTAATATTTTTTATCAGGAAGGATTATGATTTCCCCCGGCCTGCTCATTATTATTGTTCGAATTTCGGCAGTGGATCGAGGTAATGCCTTATCTTTTGCAAGCGTGGTTTTTCCGGACAGCCTTAAATATGGCTTAATGGCCTCAAAGGTTTTTTGGCCGATATCGGAACTCTTTACAACATCCTCAAGTGACTTAAATGGGCCATGAGTGTTGCGGTAATCCACGATTGCCCCGGCTCTGGCCTTGCCGATAAACGGAAGTTTCTGAAGTTCCTTTGCAGACGCGGTGTTCACATTCAGCCGCCCTTCAAGTGCAAAAGCGTTTCCCGGCTGAAAAAAAACGGGCAGAGCGCTGAATAAAATAAGCAGCAGTATGACCGAAAATAGTGAGTCAGGCAGTAAAGGATGCCGGTTAGTTATTGAATCAAATTTCATAAATCACTCGATGAAGGGTCTTGATATGGTTGTCCAGGTGCGACCAAATAAGAAAATAGTCCTCTCTTTTTTCTTGTCTGTAAAATTCCAGTATGGGCTGATAGAACATTTTTATTTCGTCCATGGTAAGAGATTTTAAAAAATCCAGCAGGTCGTTGACAGAGCCTAAATGATATCGTCCCTTTGCCTCCATGATCGTCAAACCCTCAAAAAAACCCCGGGTCACAGCATCCACTGAGTAATCGCCGACCCAGGCAGCCTCTCCCACGCCGTCCATCCGGTCAAGCCGCATACTCACGCTGAGGTCCAGGAAAAAATGAATGATTGCGCTGACCCCGGCTGCCGGATCATCAGGCGGCAACTCCATTATCGGGCCGTAATGCCTGACCGTGGTAAGTCTGATGTCAACACCGCCTGAATCCGTTTTTACAATAAAGTCCCCGGCCGCATGGTGCCAGGGATATATTCGGCTTGAGTCCCTGGTGTCGTAATAAAGGGTGAGGATCTTTGAAGACTGTTTGAATATCTCAAAGCGCTCCTTATCGGTCGCAAAACGGTTTCCCCGGGCCGTGTCCCATATGCGGATTCCGCTGACTCCTTTTTCTTTGTCTTTGGATAAGTGCCACTCGTAATAATTTTCAAACCAGTCTCCAAGAAACATTGAAAGAGACTGCCTCATATCTCCTCTCCCGCTCTCGATTTTTCCTTTGAAATATGTCTGCGGAAGATATGGAAGAGCGTGAGCCCGGTTCAGGCGGCCTATGATATTAAATTCGTTTTCAAGGCATGCCCTGCCTTCATCCGTAAGGGCCGTGCTCACGCAAAATTTTACAATTTTATCCTTTAGAACTATCTCAGCGCTCGCAAGATGGTAGAATGCACCGTGGGCAACACTTAAGATGCGAATTTCGGAAATATCTTCAAACCTGACCCCAAGGTGTATGGAGTTAAGCGCCGAAAGTAAGGAATCACCGCCATTTTTCAGGACAAATTCCCGTATGGCCCCAAAATAGTCTCCCAGTGTCAGGAAAGGGTGGCTTTCAGTTGGACTCAACAGGAAGGATCTTGACATCTCGTCGGTACCTGCCGGGATATCTCCCCCTGGTGAAGAAAAAAAGAAGTTTACATTTATATGTTTCAAGGCGCCGGTTCCGGTCATTTCAGATTTACTCGGAAATAAGGATTCGCTCAAAAATAAATTTACATTTTACAATAATAGTATGTTTGCCCGATGCCGCAACCCTTGCCAAACGACATGATACCTATAGCGGCTCTCTATTCGAGTGTCAAAGAAAAAATGAACTTTCCGGTTTGTTGATTTTTTGTTGACAAACGTAATATTGATAACTATGATGCTCGACTTATTTGGCTAGGTATTTATTTAACTGGGGCATTTGAACTAAATAATTCTTAATAAATGACAGCCCCGAGATAAATAGATATCCAAAAAAATACAGATTCCCGCATCTAGGCAATGGAATTCACATTGTAAGGGAGTCTTTTGTGTATTGGGCAGTAATTGCGCAGACAAACTGTGAATTCTGGTAATTTTAATTAAATGTAAGGAGGAAAAAGAATGCCGAAGCATGACACACCCTTACTGGACGAGCTTGAGAGCGGTCCATGGCCAAGTTTTGTAACCGACTTGAAGCGTCAGGCGGAGAAGAATCCTGAATGCTGGGATATCCTGGGCCAGGTCGAGCTGTCCTACAAGGACAAAATCACTCATTGGAAACACGGCGGTATTGTCGGTGTTTTCGGATACGGCGGCGGTGTTATCGGCCGTTATTCGGATATGCCTAAGGAGTTCCCGGGCGTTGCCCATTTCCATACCATGCGTGTTAACCAGCCTTCAAGTAAATTTTACAACACCGAGTTTCTGGAGCAACTATTGGAACTCTGGGAGAGACGCGGCAGCGGTATGACCAATATGCACGGTTCCACAGGTGACATCATCCTGCTGGGCACCACCACACCTCAGTTGGAAGAGGTGTTCTATGAACTAACCCATAATCTCGGTTGTGACCTCGGCGGTTCCGGCAGTAACCTGCGCACACCTTCCTGCTGTATCGGCAAAGCAAGGTGTGAATTCGCGTGCTTTGACACCCAGGCCGCATGCCATGAGATGACCAACGAATACCAGGACGAGCTGCATCGTCCGGCGTTTCCGTATAAGTTCAAGTTCAAGTTTTCCGGATGCTGCAATGACTGTGTTGCAGCCATTGCCCGTTCCGACATAGCCTCGCTCGGCACCTGGAGAGACGACATCCGGATCGATCAGGCCGCTGTAAAGGCCTACATTAATGGCGAGTATACTCCTAATGCAGGCGCATTTTCCGACAGGGACTGGGGTAAATTCGACATCCAGGCCGAGGTTATAGATCGGTGCCCCACGGAATGCATGAGCATGGAAGGCGGTGAGCTGAAGATTGACACCGCGGAATGTGTAAGGTGCATGCACTGCATTAACGTCATGCCAAGGGCGCTTCGTCCAGGCCTTGATACCGGCGCAACCCTCTGCTTTGGCGCAAAGGCCCCGATCCTTGACGGCGCCCAGATTGCCACCATGGTTATCCCGTTTCTTGAGATGAATAAGGACGATAATTACTCAAAATACAAAGAAGTGGTTGAACTCGTTTGGGATTTCTGGATGGAAAACGGCAAGAACCGTGAGAGAAGCGGTGAGATTATGCAGCGTTACGGCCTGCCGCACTTCCTTCAGATAATGGAGAGGGAAGCGATTCCGCAGAACGTAAAAGAACCGCGGTCCAACCCGTATGTATTCTGGCAGTCTGAGGAAGTGCCGGGCGGTTTTGAGCGTGATGTCGCTGAATTCAGAAAGAAACATGCTCTGTAATGCAAGCTGTTGGAATACAAAATTGCTATTCACTGACATACATAGTCGTTAAATAATAAGGAGGTTTTTATATTATGGGTTATGATCCAGCAAATCCGATGCAAGACAGACTGACTGATCTGGGACCCCCACATTTTGAGCGGTTCTTTCCAGAGGTTATCAAGAAAAACTATGGTAAATGGCTTTATCATGAAATTCTAAAGCCAGGCATATTAAAGCATGTGAGCGAGACCGGGGATGAGTGTTATACTGTAAGGGTCGCCACCGCGCGTCTCATGAGTGCTTCACTTATCAGGGACTTTATGGGAATTGCCGATAAACATTGTGACGGCATTCTTCGCTGGACTACCAGGAACAATGTCGAGTTCATGGTAGACTCGGAAGCCAAGGTGCAGCCCCTGCTCGATGACTGCGCAAAAAATCCCATGATGCCTGTTGGCGGCACCGGCGCCGGCATATCCAGTATCGTTCATACCCAGGGCTGGGTCCACTGTCATACCCCTGCAACTGACGCGTCCGGCGTTTGTAAGGCTGTTATGGACGATCTGTTCGAGTATTTTCAGAGCCATAAGCTTCCCGCAAAGACACGCGTTTCAATGGCCTGCTGCCTGAACATGTGCGGCGCGGTTCACGCTTCCGACATCTCAATACTCGGCATACACCGCAAGCCGCCTATGATTGATGTCGACCATATTCAAGCGATATGCGAAATTCCGCTTGCAATTTCGGCCTGTCCGACGGGCGCTGTAAGCCCGGCCAAGGCTGTCAACTCTAAAGGCGAGGAAGTAAGGAGCGTTAAGATCAAGAACGAGAGGTGCATGTTCTGCGGCAACTGTTACACCATGTGTCCGGCCATGCCTCTTGCTGATGCTGAGGGTGACGGCATCGCCATCCTGGTCGGCGGCAAGGTCTCCAATCGTATAAGTCATCCGAAATTGTGTAAACTGGTGATTCCATTCATCGAGAACGAGCCGCCTCGCTGGCCTAAAGTAGTGAAAGCGGTCAGGAATATTGTTGAAACTTATGCTGCTGACGCCAGAAAGTACGAAAGGCTTGGTGACTGGGCAGCAAGGATCGGCTGGGAAAAATTTTATGAAAAGACCGGCATTCCGTTCAGTATCAAGTCTATCGATGACTACCGTCTAGCCTATGATACCTGGCGGTGCACATCCCAGTTCAAGTTCACCAATGCCATAAAATAATCACTAATAGTGAGGTATAAATAATGGCTGTAGATAAAGCACAACTGAAAGAAGAAATTATGGCTTTTCTGACAAAGGCCAAGAAGCCGGCCTTGTATATTGCTGATCTTAAGAAATGCAATACAGAAGCCAAAGTTAGAGAGGTTAAGAACGCGGCTAATGAACTGGTTAAAGAGCAAAAGCTGATGTTCTGGTCAAGCGGCAGCAGTACCATGTACGCGCTGCCTGACAGGGCCAAGAACGAGGATAAAGAGGGTGGTATATAATCCCCGCTTTGAAGCTTTTTAACCAAAATCTGAAACAAAAAAATGCAAGGGATGATTTCATCCCTTGCATTTTTTTTTATTCATGAACCCATGAACCCTGAACCCAAAAACAATCTATTTAAAGATTTTCAGGCCCTGCTCAAAGGCATAAATTCTGTTTTTGTAACCATGAAACAGGATTTTCCTGATGAGGTGAGGTGCGAACAGGGTTGTACCGACTGCTGTAACGCGTGCTATGATGTGAGTTTTGTGGAGGCCGCGTATATTCACAGTAATATTGATACGGTTGTCAGGGACCGGTCGGTAATGGATCGGATTATCTCGCGTGCCAAACAGGCAAAGAAAGATTTTGAAGAGAAGCTTGAGTCCTTGCCGCCTAAGGAACGGGACCGGGAACATCTGCTTGAACACATGGCCAGGTGGCGGATCGTATGCCCCCTGCTGACCGATGAGAAGACCTGCGCAATGTATGAATACAGGCCTGTGACCTGCAGAGTCTACGGGCTTCCCACCTCGATAGGCGGCAAGGGGCATGTATGCGGGTATTCAGGATTTGACACAGGAAAGACATACCCTTCGGTCAAGCTTGATAGAATCTGGAAATATCTTGTCGCACTTTCGGCCGGTGTTGCGGAAAAATTAACTGAAATTGAATCAAACAACGGCAGGAAACGATTCTTCCTGCACGACATAATCCTCGAATGGCCCCGGAAATAAAAAAATGGTGACTGTTCACCATGGTCGGAACCGGAGGTTTTCGTTCAGGCACTAAGGAACAGAGAGGAAATAAATTGAAGAGAAGGAGACAAATTTGAAACATAACTACCATGATAATGAACGTGTGACCACAGCATTACTTCTTGCAGCCGGCACAGGCAGCCGCCTGTATCCCTTGACTCGGAATGAGCCTAAATGCCTGACAATAATCAATACCATCTCAATACTTGAACGTCTGATCTTTAATCTGAATCAGCATGGTTTCAAACGCCTGGTCGTGGTTACGGGACATCTGGAAAATCGTATCAAGGATTTCCTGGGAAATCAGAAAGGTGACATTGCAATCGATTATATTTTCAGTCCGTCATATAAGACGACCAATAATATATATTCTCTCTGGATGGCACGTGAAGTTATTAATGAGCCGTTTCTGCTGCTTGAAAGTGATCTTATTTTTGATGAGTCACTCCTGGATGCCATGCTGTATCCTGACAGTATAGCTGTTGCAAAGATACAACCCTGGATGAATGGGACATGTGTTACAATCAATAAATCTCGACACGTTAAAACATTCTTGTCGGACAACGCGGAATCCTTTGGTGCGATCAAATATAAGACTGTTAATATTTACTGCATTTCACTTGCTTCGTGGCATCGCATTGTAAAAAAAATAGACCGGCACATTTCAGATGGCAAAGTAAATAACTATTACGAAACCGTATTTGCAGAAATGATAGCTGACGGCAGCCTCACTTTTAAAATTGTCTCTTTTGACGGCAAGCCATGGTATGAAATAGACACACTTGAAGATCTGGCAGAGGCTGAAAAACTATTTGCATCAAACAATTATACGTCCACGGAATTTGTTACTCATTCTCAGCCCGATTTTTTTAACATTCAATTGATTAATGCTGTAACTTCCCACCGTAAAGCAACAGGCATCTTAAATGTCGCAGAATAATTATAAGACTCAATCTGAAAAATACGAATTCATCTCTGGTCAACATGGTGGTTACTATCGGCATAATTTTATAGATCATGCCTATCTTTATAATCTTTATTTCCCGCCTGAGGCTGTTTTTACAAATTTTAAAGATCAAATTCACGACATTGTACTGAATTATCCGATGGCACAGGATGCTCTTGCCGGGCTTATCGGCAAACTAATCGACCAACCTGGTGAAAAAATTGTTGTGGGCAACGGAGCGGCGGAACTTATAAAAATAGTATCAGGTCACGTATCAGGCAAGTTAATCATTCCTGTTCCTTCTTTTAATGAATATGCAAATGCTGCGCCTTTGGGCCAGGTAATCGAATTTCCGCTTGAGTTCCCATCTTTCCAGTTGGATGTGGATAAATTTGCCGCAAAAGCGATTAGAGTAAAAGCTGATGTAGCTGTTGTGGTAACGCCTAACAATCCAACATCGATATTAATTCCCAAGGCCGATCTGATTCGGCTTGCAAAAAAACTTGAAACTCATGACTGTATACTGATTATTGACGAATCATTTATAGATTTTGCAGAAAACCATGATCAAATAAGCCTGCAACAGGAAATCGAAAACTATCCGAATGTGGCTATTTTTAAAAGCATGAGCAAAGCCTACGGTATCTGTGGCCTCAGAATCGGTTATATGCTGACTGCAAATTCAAAATTTGCTGAAGAGATAAGAAACCGAGTGCATATTTGGAATATCAACGGATTTGCTGAAGAGTTTTTACGGATTTTACCCGATTACAAACAGGAATTTATTAAAAGTTGTAAACAAGTTCGAATTGACAGAAACAACCTGTATAAAAAGCTTTGCGGCATAGAAGGCATGACTGTTTTCAAGCCTGATGCAAACTTTATTTTCTGTCGCCTGCCTGATAATGCGCAAAGCGCTCCTGAAATTACAAAAAAATTATTTATTAAACATAATATGTACATAAAGGACTGTGTGGGCAAAACTCAACCGGAATCCGATCGTTACCTTCGGATTGCCAGCCGCACGGAAGCAGAGAATTGTAAATTAGTTGAAGCATTGAT
>JAYEJK010000250.1:0-2980 GCA_034660535.1 Thermodesulfobacteriota bacterium
ATTCTTTCCTCACTTTGCATTGACGTTTTTTGCACGGACAAACAAGTTTGTCCATGCCACCCATCAGGCAGTTACAAAAAATGGTGCAAGGCTTTCCTCCCCCAAATCCGTTATAATCAGAAAAATTTAACATCAAACTCAGCGAAAAGGAGAGTGTTGCAGCCAGGGGTCAAGCCGAGGTCAGCGCCTATCTCGTGGAAGCCAGGAAGCTTCTTGGATGGCTAACGACCAATTGTCGAAACAAGGGGCTTGATCTTGATAAAGCCAAAGCTCGATATAAACGAGTCAAAGCAATGAAGAAGGGTTGGCGCTATAATTAGTAAGAAAGCGGATAAAATGCAGTAATTATTTTAAGAATTAAACAATAAAAAGGAATTACAGATTATGATTAAAAAAATAAGTTTCATTTTTACAGTGGTGTGTGCGGTTTTTTTATTTTCTAATATAAGCATTGCATTTGATTTTAATCCCGGAAAATATGAAATAACCTCTAAAGTTGAAATGGCTGGAATGCCGGGAATGATGCCAGCCCAGACGATGACCCAATGTATAACAAGCCAGGATCCAATTCCAAAGTCAGAAGCATCCGGTTCGGGTTGTACAATCAATAACATGAGACAAAATGGGAATACCGTCACCTGGGATATGGAGTGTGAGCAGCAGGGGCAGAAACTCACAAGTGAGGGGGAGATGGTCTACAGTGGTGATACTTTCGAAGGGACAATTACTACCAAAATGGGTGCAGAGGCTGGCAACATGGTAATCACTACAAAAATCACAGGAACACGTATAGGCAATTGCACGGCTCAGTAAATCAAATTGTGTAACTGGCGTTTAAAATATTTCCGAAACCTATCCGAAAACTTGATCATAAAAACGTTTCATTGCATTTTTCGGTAGTGGTCCAGTTTATTAACCCTATATTTTTATGCCTCAGCTTTTAGCAATTCTTCCATACTCCATACATGGTCAGTTATGCCTGCAGCCATGAAAGGAGTCGTTGGCCCCCCATGTCTTTTCGATAATGTTCCGTGAGGGTTGCAAAGGTGGTAATACCCAAGGGATAGATCGAGCTGACATTTATGGTTGCCTTCTAATTTTGAAAAACATAGAGTCTTTCGCACACACCGTGCATCATTATGACGAATAATTCCATTGTTCCGCTCCACGTAAGACGTGTTAATCTTTCGACTCACAGGAGATGCCGCCAGTATATCCTCTATTCTTCCAGGATCACCGAATATTATTTTCCGTGACACGCCAATGACTCGATACTTCTTGTATTGTTTAACGACTTGAACGTAAAGCAAATTGTCTGGTGGCACAAGCCTTGGCCCCGGCGATCTGCCAGGCCCAGGCCCTCGAGGAGGATGAAAAGTTACACCATACACATGAAGCAATGCTTTTTTGTACTGATCCAACTGATCAGAAGAAAAAAGTTGAGGTATCTCCGCAGTGACTCTTTGTACCTCTTCAAGAAGAGAAATAGCATGAGGCAATGTCCGTTTACCGACCACACTTGCGACAACTATTTTGTTCACTGCATCAAAGGCGATCCATATCCATGCATCTCCCATTATCCCTTGAAGTTTCTCTAATGGATTAAGGTTTTTTTCCTTCTTCCCGACGAAAGACCACATTTCGTCAAGTTGACATTCCTGCACAGTGATGTTCTTCAAAAGAGCTCGGCTAACCTTTACGGCGTGCTCGCCAGCCTTTTTTAAAACAAGGAGGACTGTTTTTTTGTCAACTTGCTGGATTCTCCCTGTAGTTCTGACGCCCACCCCTTCGGCAAGAGACCTGGCAATTGTCGCAAATTCTTTATCGGAAAGGCGAGTGTGATGCAAAGCAGTATTTCTTTTTTGAGGGTAAGAGTAATGAGCGGTGGAACATCCTGCGACCAACGTGCTTTCAGGGTTAATAAAAAGGCCAGCCACACCGTGAGCCTGAATAACATTTAGTACTTGTTCATTAATGCGGCATCGACGATCAATGATAGCCTTCCTTGCTTTTTCATAAAGGTCTTGTTTTTCGTCACAATGATCAAGGAAGAAATTATGGGGATGTTGATACGTGTTGAGGTTCAAAGTCAGTGTCAGCGCCTTTTTTTTTGCCAAACCCAAACTTCTCTATGATTCTCTCGACGGTTCGCGTGGAACATTTAACGTGATAGTTTTTTTTAATCTGTTTGCAGATATTATCACCGGAAAGCTTTGGCTCCTCAAGTTTTTTATGGATAATAAAGGTAACAAGTTCTTGGTTGAGAGCGATAAGTGGGCGCCTGCCTGATGGCGCTCCCAAGAGCCCCACAAAACCACGTTCCGTGAACATCCGTCCTAATTTATAGTAATACTCCCTAGAGAAACCAAAGGTCCTGCATGCCTTAGCAACTGAGCATCCATCAACTTTAACGGAACGGAGCATTTCATAACGAACCTGTAGAAGGTCGAATGGGTCGAAAAACTCATGGGTTTTGAATAATGAATGAGAGATCCGATCCGGTTTCTTATTGAGTAGTCCTTCCTTGTCGAGGAATTTATTTTTTTCTTTTTCCAAAGCGTCATCCTCCAGTTAGTGAATCAAGAAAAAGGATAAGACGACGAACCAAAAGTGTCAACTAGTTTTGTCGTATATGCGAAAAAAATAATCGTAAATAGGCCCATTAAGCTATATTTTGTCAATAAAACGACAAAACTAGTTGACACTTATATGAAGGCGAAATGGGGCCAAGGCAACGATAACATGTGGATATAATATGGTTTTTTGAAATCAAGCAAAGAAAAGGTGAAATTAAGATATGACCTTGTTAAACTGGACCACTACCCATTTTTCCAGTGATGGATCGACCTCATCCCCTCTGTGTCAATGTAAGTGAGACACCTATCCCTTGAAAAATTAGTGTAGGGCGGGTAGGAGTAATCACCATGAAAACTATTCAATTACAATCAAAGCCAATGCCGAAACAATCCTCTGCGAACAT
>JAYEJK010000251.1:0-2963 GCA_034660535.1 Thermodesulfobacteriota bacterium
CTTATACCTGATCGCCAGTTCGATCTCTTGTTTATCCCTGCCTATTTCTTTTATTCTCACGACTTTGGCTTCATATACATTTAATGTTGTTTCGTCAAGTCTTAAGTTGTTCATTCACAAGTCAGGTTCAAAGTTCCGGGTTCAAGGTTAAGATAAAAACTGAACGGTTTAATGTTTTAAAGTTTGACTCTTTGCGTGCAGGCGGCACTAGTACGCTTATAAAAAATCAATGGGCGCTAAAACAGTTTGTCCGAATCCAGAAGTATAGTCACAGGTCCATTATTCACCAAGTTCACCTTCATCATGGCCTGAAATTCCCCTGTGGCCGTCGGGATACCTAAATCGTCAAGTTTTTGGATAAAGGTGTCGTAGAGTTCCTTTGCCCTGTCCGGAGGAGCGGCATTCGAATAGGATGGTCGCCTGCCTTTGCGGCAGTCTCCGAACAGGGTGAACTGCGAGACAAGCAGTATCTCTCCCTTGATATCCTTGACGGACAGGTTCATTTTTTGGTTCCGGTCAGGGAAGATGCGAAGATTTATTATCTTATCTGCTAACCCAGATAAACTGGAAATTTTTAAAGGTCCTGGATAAGTACCTTAACAGTTGCGTGTAACTATTTAAAAATATTTCACCCTTTTGATTTCTTGCCACTCATTTCAGTACCCCCTTGAGGGGTATAAAAAACAAGAAAATTACCACTAAGGTACTAAATGATCGATCTCTTTTACAGTATCATTTTTACTGATACCAAGCAAAACCACAAGACCCGGGCCGATGCTGCCAACGGTTTTTTTCTGTATGGTGACCTCTGCCCTGCTGACAAGTTGAACTACGGCTCTCATGTTGTTTTATACTTGGTCCCTGCTGAGGTTGCCTGTTATGTGTTGCAAAATAGCCATGGCGGCAAAGGAGGCTGTTTCCGCCCGCAGAATTCGTTTGCCCAGTGAAACCACCTCGTATCCGGCCGAAGCGGCTCTCTCTATTTCTTCTTTATTGAATCCTCCTTCAGGGCCGACCAGGAATATTACTGATTTAATAGATGAATTGCCTGGAAAGACCTTTTCAAGAGTACGGCTGTTCTCCTTTTCCCAGAAGATGATCTTCATCTGATAATCCTCTGAGGCGGAAATTAGTGCATTAAAATCGGTTATAGGCATACATTTTAATGGATATGGGCGTCCGCATTGCTTGCAGGATTCAAGACTTATCCTGTGCCACCGTGTTTCCCGAGTTTCCGGAACACGTCTGACAGTACAATGAGAGGAAATAAACGGCATTAACCCGTTAATGCCCAGTTCCGTTGCTTTCCGGATAATGAAATCCATTTTTTTACCCTTGAGCAGACCTTGGCCAAGGTAAATTCTCGGGCCGTCCAACCGGGCGGGCCGGGTTTTGAGGATCCTGGTTTTTATCTGAGCCTTGACAATCTTTTCTATTATGACCTCGTAAATTTTTCCGGTTCCGTCAAACAGGTTGATTCGATCCCCTGGGCCGAGCCTGAGCACGGAATCGATGTGGCGAGCATCCTGTCCGACCAGAACAGCGATGGATTCGTCTAAATTGGCTGGATCAACAAAGAAATTGCGCATTCGGTGATTTTTTTATTTTTGAGCGAACTTTTAGGTTTCCGCAGGCTTTCTTCAAGGCTTTGAAAGTAGCATGAAGGGGAAGGTTTGATCAAGAATAAACAGGACTGTTCCACATGATATCACTTATTTTCTTATTCCATGAAAAATTGTATGTCCGCAAAAAGTCTGTATAGTAAAAAGGTTATTTTGAAATTATAGTGAATGGTTATAAATTATAAGTATAGAAAATGTCGAGGTCGTTGCCTTATGAATGAAACGGAACTGTTTGAACTTCTTGAGCGGGTAAGCAAGTGCAAATGTGAAGTACGGGATGCTGTGGACATGCTGAAACACTGGCCTTCCGAGACGCTTGATTTTGCCTGCATGGATCACCATCGCACTCTTCGCACAGGTATTCCGGAGGTGGTTTACGGTGAAAACAAAAACGCGGAACAGATAGCGGTCATTCTTAAAAAACTGGGGCGCAACAACGGGGTCTTAATGGCCACGCGTGTTAGTTCGGAAAAGGCAGAGGCTGTTCTTAAAGATATGCCTGATCTCGTGTATCACGAACAGGCCCGGATGTTGACCGGTAATCTTATTGATCCAGGCAGAGGCAGGGGACCCATTGTCGTATTGTCGGCAGGAACTTCGGATATCCCGGTGGCTGAAGAGGCTTATATTACGGCGGAATGCCTCGGAAACGAGGTTGAAAAGGTATACGACGTCGGCATTGCCGGAATTCACCGTTTGCTGGCCCGGCGGAAGCTGCTTGCCTCTGCATCCGTAATCATCGTGGTTGCCGGAATGGAGGGAGCCCTGCCAAGCGTGGTCGGGGGGCTTGTGGACAGGCCCGTTATCGCAGTGCCGACAAGCGTTGGTTACGGAACAGGCTTTGGCGGAATAGCCGCTCTCTTAGCAATGTTGAATAGCTGTGCCCCCGGAATTGCGGTAGTTAATATTGATAACGGCTTTGGAGCGGGTTGCATGGCTTCATTAATAAATTGGAAATGAATTCAGATTATTTCCTCTCTGTTCCTAAGTGCTTTTTTGCGTAATATCATAGTGTTATTCATAAATATAAATTTTAAACGAATTTGCTGAAACAAACAGTTGACATAGGCCCCGAGTTATATTAGTGTGTCGCCTTCTTTGCGAGGAAAACTCAAAAGGGTGCTCCGGATGCAGTCTGGAAACATCCTTTTTTTTGTCTGTTTTCATTTTGAAACTGAACAGACCTTACAAAGATGAGCCTGTAAAAGGCGCTGATACTGATCTTTGAAAACTGAATAGCGAAGCAAATGGGCCTGAGTGAATTTTTTTGTAGAAACAGACAAACAGAGATTAAACTGGAGAGTTTGATCCTGGCTCAGAACGAACGCTGGCGGCGTGCTT
>JAYEJK010000252.1:0-11663 GCA_034660535.1 Thermodesulfobacteriota bacterium
TCCTGTGCGGAAAAGAAAGTGGGCATGATTAGACATAAAAGCCCAAGCATAACAGTTTGTTTGAGTTGCGGGACAGAGAATCTCAAGTCGATCGATAAAATCCTCACGGTCTGTATTATTGCGGAAAGGGGCTATGCACTTGGCTCTTACTAATTGGGTATAACATATTGAATTAATGAGACTTTTGGTGCTTTTTGGGATAAAAGGGCAAAATGTAACAAAAGCCTTTATATTCAAGGGGATAGTGGCTGCGAACAAGAGTCAAGTGCATAGCCCCATTGCGGAATATTTCCCTACGTTCTATACCTCTTATCATGACATGGTGCAGAACTCCAGGAGCATCCAGGCGTGCTGTTCTTGGCATGTCATGCTTTTAATATCAATCAAACATAACGTCAATTAAATTATTAAAGAGCGTCCCCATCTTTTCCCTAAGAGCGTCCCCATCTTTTCACTCGTTAAATTATCGTTTGCTTGACGCTGATATGTATAAAATGGTATTGTTGTGTATCTAATCTTGTACATATGTAAAGGATCAGGAGGTACATTTTGCAGAATGCCACTCTTCACATTAAAGTAAAACCGGAAATTGCCAAAGGATTAAAAGAACTTTCAAAAAAAAGGGAGACTTCTGTTGGGGAACTGATAAGGCAGGCCTTGTTTTCCTGCTATCAGATAGACATTTTATCCCTTGGCGAGAAACAGCGACGTGCACTGGAGGCCTTTCAAGGCGGGTATATCAGCCTGGGGAAATTAGCTGAAGAAATGGGTATGAATGTTTGGGAAACCAGAAAGTGGTTGTACGAACATAATATTTCTCCAAACTACTCATTTCTTGAGGATGATGTGAATAATGCCTAGAAAGCAATGGGTGTTTGATACAGTCGTGTTGAGCAATTTTTTAATTTCGGATTCGGCGCATATTCTCGAAAAACGCTATAAGGGCAGGGGGGTGATTACTTCAGAGGTTTATGATGAAATTTCTGCCGGCATATCGCAGATCAGGCCATTAGAGTATATTGTTAGGCTGATAGAGAAGAGGATTTTTTCCCTTTGTCCCCTGACCCGGAAGGAGCATGACTATTTTAAAGAAATGATAACCTTTCTGGGTAAGGGAGAAGCTTCTTGTATAGCATTTGCAAAAGATAGAAGCGCAATTGTCGCGACAGACGATAGAACAGCCAGAAAACAATGCGCAAATATGAAAATTCCAGTTACTGGTACCATTGGCATTCTCAAGGCATCGGTACAAGACGGTTTGCTCACCCTTGAACAGGCAAATGAAGTACTTGCCAATATGATAACCTCTGGTTTTTACTCTCCTGTGAACAGTATTACTGATATTTTATAAAATATTCGGGCTGAAAAACGGGGTAAAGGTTGATAAAAAGTGGAGGAAGAGAAAATGTGGTGTAGTTGTCAAGGATAAAGATTTGACCGCCTCACGGTGCTCATTCCTATCCACCTTCTAAGTAGTTACGAATTGAATCTATATGTTCTTCAAGGGGCTGGGATACAAAGTCCTTTAATTCGCTGAATTTTTTTATCGCGTATATTTTTTTACGTATCAGGGCTCCGTTCGGGATGCCTTTGAAATAACGGCCTGAGTGGTTCTTTATCCTGGCAAGCATCCTGTCCGGCTCGTGGTGGATCTCAATCAATTTCAGGTGGCGTCTCAGCGCGGTCAATTGAAAATCGAGGGAGGGGAGGGGACAGGGCGGGCCGAATATCCGCGGGTTACCCAGGGCGCCGCGGCCGATCATCACCATGTCGCAGCCTGTTTGCTCGATCATGTCCAGGCCATCCTGACGGGTAATCACGTCTCCGTTTCCAATAACCGGAATGGAGACAGCCTGTTTCACCTTTGCGATTACGCTCCAGTCCGCTTTACCTGAAAAACCGTCACTCCACGTCCGGCCGTGAATGGCAATTGCACGGATTCCGCACTGTTCCGCCATTTTTGAAAAAGCTTCCGCAACAATTGAACTATGGTCCCATCCGGAACGGATCTTGACCATTACCGGAACCCGGGAGTTTTTTATAACGCTTTTCATGATTCGGGCTGCAAGTTCAGGATTATTCATAAGGGCTGCGCCGGATCCCTTTTTGACCACCTTTTTCACCGGGCAGCCCATGTTGATGTCGATAAGGTCAATGGGCAGTTCCGACAGGATTGCCGCCCCCTCGCCCATTATCTCCGGGTCTGCGCCAAAGAGCTGGAATGCAACCGGCCTCTCTTCATCCACGGTCCGGATAAGGGTTTTTGTGTTTAATTTGCGATAGCTTAAACCGTGGCAACTGATCATTTCGGAATAGCAGAGCGCGGCCCCGTATTCACGGCACAGAATACGGAATGCCAGGTCTGTATAGCCGGCCAGAGGCGCCAGGACGAAGCGTCCTCTCAGTTCGACCTCATCAATTGATACCGAAATTGTATCCTCTATTTTTTCCACTGGTCACTTGTGCGATAAAAGGGTATTATGCCCTGTTTTTTGTTTCAAACATGGACACGAACTATAAGATAAGGGATGGGAGGTTTTTTCGGCCCAATCCCTAACGCTTTTGGAGAATCACATGAATCTTAAATTGAATCTGAAAAACAGTCAACTCTCCCCTGAAGAGCTGGATCAACTTAAAGAGATGCGGCGCCGCTGCGCCAGGCGTATCCTTCTCTGCACCTCCCTGGCCTCATCAGGACATCCCGGCGGATCTCTTTCCTGTCTGGATCTTCTTCTTATCACTTACGGCTGCATTAAACATGACCCGGCCCAGCCGCTCTTGAAAGACCGGGATCGGGTGGTCATGAGCATCGGCCATATTTCTCCGGGCGTGTACAGCGTTCTGTCCGAATTCGGGTATTTTCCTGAAGATGTCTTTATTTCTGATTTCAGGCGCGCCGGCTCCGGTTTTCCCGGACATGTGGAACATATTGTCCCCGGCGTGGAATGGGGCACCGGCAATCTGGGCCAGGGACTCTCCACTGCTGTCGGAATGGCGCTTGCCATGAAGATCAAGGGCGAGAAGTCCAAGGTTATCGTGTTTATGGGCGACGGCGAACAGCAGAAAGGGCAGGTATCCGAGGCTATTCGGTTTGCCGCAAAGTATAATCTCGACAATCTTATTGCTATTGTGGATAGGAATCATCTCCAGATCTGCGGACCCACTGATGATATAATGCCCCAGAAGATCAGGGACGCTTATTGGTCCGCGGGCTGGGATGTTCATTACCTGGAAAACGGGCATGATTATGGCGCCATCTTCAAGACCTTTGCAGGGATCTACAACAACGATGCCGGTAATCTTTGCGCTCCCTCGGTTATTGTTGCACGGACCGTTATGGGCAAGGGCATTTCATTTATGGAAGATCTGGCCAAATACCACGGTTCTCCGTTAAAGCCCGACCAGATTGCAGATGCGTTTAAGGAATTGGGATTTGAAAACGAGCTGGACGCGTGGAAAGAAAAGCGCAACGCTCCTGTTTCAAACGCTACCAGGATTGAAAGGCCTTCTAATTATCCGGACATTAAACCCGGAGAGGCGATTACCTATTCCCCGGACACGATGACAGACAACCGCTCTGCATACGGAAACGCGCTGTTGGGCCTGGCAGAGGCGAACAACGTGGATGAGAAAGGGCCGATTGTAGGCATTTCGTGTGATCTTGAGGGTTCGGTGAAGATGGGCGGATTTCGTAAACATTCGCCAAACGTCTATTTTGAGAGCGGAATTCAGGAGCATCACGCCGCAACCATGACCGGCGCCTTGAGCTGCGAGGGGCTGGTTCCCTTTTTCAGCACATTCGGCGTATTTACCGTGTCAGAGGTTTACAACCAGAACAGGTTGAACGACATCAACAAGTCAAACACTAAGGTGGTTGCAACCCATCTCGGACTGGACGTGGGCGAGGACGGCCCAACGCACCAGGGCATCGATTACCTGGGCGTGTTTCGGAACCTTTTCGGTTTTTCCGTGTTCATGCCGGCTGATCCGAATCAGACAGACCGGATTATTCGTTTTGCGGCAACCAGGGAAGGCAATCATTTTGTCGGAATGGGCCGTTCCAAGACACCTGTAATTACAACCGAAGCCGGGGCACCGTTTTTTGCGGACAATTACGAGTTTGTCCCGGGCAAGGGAGACTGGGTCCGCAAAGGGAGTGACGGCACGATCATTACATACGGGGCTCTGACTCCTTATGTGATGGATGCCTGGGGGAAATTGAAGGATGATGGGATTTCAGTAAGTGTCCTGAATATGGCTTCGCTTGTGCCGATTGATAAGGATGCCGTGATCCAGGCCGGTAAAGCCGGACCTGTGCTGACCGTTGAGGACCATCACGTGGATACGGGCGTTGGTTCCATGGTCGGACTGATCCTGGCTGAAGCAGGAATTGCGGCGCCTTTTAAGAGACTTGGAGTTACGGAATACGGTTCATCCGGTAAACCTGCCGACCTGTACGCGTCTCAAGGGTTGGATCCGGTTAGTATTGTAAAGGCGTTCAAGGGGTTGGCCGGGAAGTGAGAACGGAAAACATGATCTCTATATAAATGCTTTCGGCTAGTTCGTCTGCCATTTTTGCCAACCCTTTTTCAAGGTTGCCGCGGGTCATGGTCCAGTTTCGGGCCACAAAATAGGCTTGTTCCAGGTTTCTTTTAGACTCCTTAATGACCACATTGCCGGAATCGGTTTCAATAAGGCTGTAGCTGACTTTTATCCTGACCTCAAGTTCCACTGCCTGGTCGAATTCTCCGTAGGAGAGTCCGGGATGTTCAATCGAAAGCAAGGTTCCTTTTAGTATGTAATCCGCTTTATCGTCCGCAGAAACAATGTTGATCTGTTTCGTCTTCTGCAGCCAGACGGTGAGTTCCCTGTGAAAAACCGATTCCAGTCCCAGTTCATTTGTCTGGTTCGTCCACATGGGCACATGCATGGAAATGGGTGGTCGTACGGCGCCGCCTGAATCGAGATACGGATTTTTATAACCGCATCCGGTAACGAGCCATGCAACTGTCAAACAGATTGTTATCAGTGCAGAGTATCTGGTAATTTTGTACATTTTCATTTTCTTATTACACGACAATATTCACTAGTCTGTTTTTAACAATGATGATCTTCCTGATCTCCTTGTCGTTTATGAATTTTTTTGCCTTTTCATCAGAAACCGCCATTTCCTTAAGCTGATCATCCGCGATTCCGGGCTCGACCTGAAGACGGCTTCTTACCTTGCCGTTTACCTGAATAACAATTGTGATTTCCTCGTCTTTGGCTGCCTCGGGATCAAATTCAGGCCATTCGGCATCAGAGAGAGGTTTTAAGTGACCGGTCAATTCCCAGAGTTGCTCGCAGAAATGGGGCGCCATAGGAGATAGGAGTAAAAGGACAGCCTCAACCGACCCGCGGATAACAGCAGGATCAACCTCTTCTTTTGCGTTCTCTCCGGTCACGGAAAAGAGGGTGTTCACAAGTTCCATTACCGCGCTTATCGCAGTGTTGAAATGAAAGCTGTCTTCTATATCGTTTCCTACCTTCCGGATCGTCTGGTGCATCTTCCTGTGGAGTAAACGGCTGCTCACGTTCAGATCCGCGGCTGAAATTTTCTTGTTGTCTTGGCCAAGCATTTCAAGATTATTGGTCACAAAACGGAATACGCGCCACAGAAACCTGGATGATCCTTCCACGCCCTTATCGTTCCATTCCAGATCTCTTTCAGGCGGAGCGGCAAACAGGCTGAAGAGCCGGACTGTGTCAGCTCCGTATTGTTCGATCAGGTCGTTAGGGTCAATCACGTTGCCTTTTGATTTCGACATTTTGGCGCCGTCTTTTATGACCATCCCTTGAGTCAACAGGTTTGTAAACGGCTCGCCCACGGTGATATAGCCCATGTCCCTTAAGAGCTTAGTAAAAAAACGGGCATAGAGCAGATGCAGAATTGCGTGTTCAATCCCGCCGATGTACTGATCAACAGGCAGCCAGTAATCCACGGCATCCTTGTTTAAAGGTTTATCAAAATCCGCGCACGTGAACCTGGCAAAGTACCAGGACGATTCCACAAAGGTGTCAAAAGTGTCTGTCTCGCGCCTGGCATCCGCGCCGCATTTGGGGCATTTGACGGCATAGAAGCTTTCAAGCGTATGAAGCGGTGATTTGCCGCTTTTGTCAAACCGGATATCCGTCGGGAGAGTGACGGGAAGGTCTTGTTCAGGAACAGGCTGGATTCCGCATTCCGGGCAGTTAATCATTGGAATGGGAGCGCCCCAGTAGCGTTGCCTTGAGACCCCCCAGTCGCGGAGCCGGAATGTGGTCTGTTTTTTACCGAATCCCTTTAGAGCGGCAAGTTCCGTGATCGCGATCTTGGCTTCCGTGGATGCCATGTTATCGAATTGGTCCGAGTTTACCACAGTGCCGGGATCTTCGTAAGCCTGTTTAATTGTGGCCGGGTCCAGACTCTTACCCTCGGGCTGGATCACGACCTTGATCGGGATGTCATATTTTTTTGCAAACTCGAAATCCCTCTGATCGTGAGCCGGCACGGCCATAACCGCGCCCGTACCGTATTCCATGAGAATAAAGTTTGCCGTGTAGATCGGCAATCGGTTTCCATTGTATGGATTGATGCAGTAGCTTCCCGTGAAAACGCCTTTTTTCCCCTGTTCATCTTCAGGCTGCTGCCGCTGTTTTTCAAGTTTTGTTTGTTTAACGAATTTGTTGACCGCCTCTTTCCGTTCGGTCCCTTGCACAAGACTCGGTAGCAAGGGATGCTCCGGGGCAATGGACATAAAGGTTGAGCCGTAAATCGTGTCCGGCCGGGTCGTGAAGATTTTGAGGCATTCACTTGAGTTTTCAATGGGGAAGTCGATTTCAGCGCCAACGCTTTTGCCGATCCAGTTCCGCTGCATGGTCAGGACCTTTTCCGGCCAGCCGGTGAGGGACTCGCATTCCTTTAAAAGTTCCTCGGAATAGTCCGTGATTTTGAAAAACCAGCCGTTCATCTCCTTTGGAACAACCTGTGTGTCGCAGCGCCAGCACAAGCCGTCAATAACCTGTTCATTTGCGAGAACGGTCCGGCATTGATCGCACCAGTTGACCGTGGTCATCTTCCGGTACACGAGGTTTTTTTTGTAGAGCGTTATGAAGAAGAGCTGTTCCCATCGGTAATATTCCGGGTCGCAGGTTGCCAATTCACGGTCCCAGTCGTAAGAAAAGCCCATTTTGCGGAGCTGGCCCTTCATGTAATTCATGTTCTCGTACGTCCAGGATGCGGGATGCGTGTTGTGCTTGATCGCCGCATTTTCAGCAGGCATTCCGAATGCGTCCCACCCCATCGGGTGCAGGACGTTGAATCCCTTCATCCGCTTATACCTGGCAATAACGTCGCCGATTGTGTAGTTCCGGACATGGCCCATATGGATGCGGCCCGAAGGATAGGGGAACATTTCAAGAAGGTAATATTTTTTTTTGTACGGATCTTCGGAAACCTTAAATGTTTTCTCGGCAAGCCATTTTTCCTGCCATTTCTTTTCAATGGCCTTGAAGTCGTACCTGGTATCAGCGTTATTTGTCATTAGAGGTTCAGGGTTCAGCGGTTCAGGGTTCAGGGTTCAGGGTTCAGGGTTCAGGGTTCAGGGTTCAGAGGTTCATGGTTCAGAGGTTCAAGGGTTTTAGTGTTGGAAGGATAAAAGTTTTTAACCTTTGAACCCTTAACTTTGAACCTCGGTTTCACGCATCGTAATTACCTGTTTCTTCCGGTACCGATGCCGAGATTTCTAATTGGGCCAGGTTTTCGAATGTAGTGAATTTGTCCATGAAGGCTAGTTCGAAATGACCTATGGGACCGTTTCTCTGTTTTCCTACGATAATTTCTGCAATGCCGCGTTTGGGATTGTCTTCGGATTTGTTGTAGACCTCGTCGCGGTAGATAAAGACGATGAGGTCGGCGTCCTGCTCAATTGCGCCTGATTCCCGCAAGTCTGAGAGCTGGGGGCGCTTGTTCGGCCGGCTTTCCAGGCTGCGGTTAAGCTGGGAAAGGGCGATTACCGGAATATTTAGTTCTTTGGCCATGGCCTTTAATGATCTTGATATTTCACTGATTTCCTGCTCTCTTCTTTCCACGGATGAGCGCCCCTTCATGAGTTGCAGGTAGTCAACCACAATGAGACCGATGTCGTGTTCCGTTTTCAGGCGGCGTGCTTTTGCACGCATTTCAAGAACCGTAATGGCCGGTGTGTCGTCAATGAATATTTTTGTCTCGGAAAGCATTCCCAACGCCCGTGCCAGTTTGGGCCAGTCCTGATCCCGCAGGTAGCCGGTCCTGAGCCTGTGGGAATCCACGCGGCTTACGGAACAGAGCATCCGTATTCCGAGCTGTTCTTTTGACATTTCAAGACTGAATACTGCGGCAGGGATCTTGTTTAATATGGAGCAGTTCTGGGTGATGTTTATTGCAAGGGCCGTTTTTCCCATGCTGGGACGGCCGGCGATAATGATCAGATCGGACCGCTGAAGTCCGGACGTGATTTGGTCGAATTTATTAAAGCCGGTGGGCACGCCGGTGATGAGTTCCTTACGCTCAAAGAGCCGTTCTACGGTGTTAAAGGCATTGGTTACGATTTCCTTGACCGGTGAAAAACCCTGTTTATTTTTTGATCTTGAGATCTCGAAAATGGTCTGTTCCACCTCGTCCATGAGCTGGTCCACATCATCCTGTTCTTCGTAGCATCGTACAGCTATGTCGGTTGCAGTGTTGATGAGCTGCCTTAAGATCGATTTTTCCCTGACGATTTTAGCGTAATAGTATATGTTGGCTGTAACCGGAACTATGTCCGTAAGTGTTGCCAGATAGGCCGGGCCTCCCACATCTTCCAGTTTGTTTTCGTTTTTCAGGATGCTTGTGACAGTGATGAGATCTTGAGGCTCGTTCTTTTCGAACAGAGTCGTCATCGCGTTGAAGATGGACTTGTGCGCTTCGCTGTAAAAGTCGTCCGCCGTGAGTTCTTCAAGCGCTTTTACAATGGCGCCTGGACGCAGAAGGATGGATCCCAGAACGCATTGTTCCGTTTCCAGGCTCTGCGGAGGCAGACGGTGCGCGGAGGCAGGCGATTTGGCGCCGGGTACCATTTTGTTATTCTGTTTCAGATTCAGCGGTTTCAGTCTCGGTTGCTTCAGCTTTCGCCTCAGCTTCACCACCCTCGGGAATAATCCGGACTTTGATGTCGGTCGTCATCTGGTAGCCGACTTTGACTCCCACTATGGTCTCGCCCAAGGCCTTGATGGGATTTTCAAGCTGAATTTTGTTTTTGTCCACGTCAGAGCCGAGTTCGGCAAGCTTTTCAGCAATGTCTGTTTTGGTAACGGAACCGTATAGCTTGTCTTTTTCACCGACTCGTTTTTCGATGGTAACGATGAGGTTTGAAATCTTTTTTGAAATGGATTCGGATTCCTGTTTTTGACGTTCCTTCCTGATGTCGATGCCCTCCTTTTCCAGTTCAAGAGCGGCCAGGGCCGCCTTGGTTACAAGAACGGCCTTCTGTTGAGGAATCAGGTAGTTGCGTCCGTATCCGGCCTTGACCTTTACGATGTCGCCTTCCTCTCCAAGTGTGTCGATTGTTTTCTTGAGTATGAGTTCCATTTTTTAACCTTTTGATTAATGAGGATTGTCAGTTGTCCCGCTGTAAATATTCGGCTTGATGCCGGAAAATAGCTGAAACTACCAAACTGTAAATATTCGGCAGCGCTTCACAGGGAGGTGAGCAGGCTGATCAGCTATACTTAGGTATGCTGGGCAGCCTGATCGCCTTCCTGTGGAGTGTTGCCGAATATTTACGTCCCGTTTTTACGGGTCTTTCTAAAATCGGCCCAAACATCTGCGAGCCCGAATGCGGCCACGACTACTACGCCGTAGGCCTGGATTACCAATATCAAATATATAAATATCCTTATGGGACGGGGCACCTTCCATTTGTTGAACATGAACGTAATTACGGCCAATCCCTGGAAGAAGTAGAGTTCCCCCAGAATTATAATCATGTTTAATCCGACTGTGTTCAGTAACCTGACCGGAATGAAAAGCGCTACGCCGGTCAGGATCACACTCCATACAAGGGGATCGGGAAGCCGCCATTCCCGGAGGTCTTCCCATGGAATGAGGGCGGGGTTTCTCCTTTTAAGTATTGTTTGGCCCAGGGAAAGATTCAGCCAGACTATGAAAAGAGTCCCTGAAATCAGAAGCCCTGGAAAGATTCTTGGAATGATGAGCCTGACCTGGTCAAACACCTGGCCCAGTTGCTCTAATGTCTCGGGCGGGTATTCAGACGAACTCATGTACTGTTCGTACGTTGTTTGAATTCCCTTGTCCAGATCGGTCAGGACTCTTTCATATGGATTCGTCCCGTAAACAACCGAAATTAATGCCCAGAGCGCAAACAATATTGCAATCATGAGCACAACGCCCATGACTCCCGTTCGCATTAGGTTTTCTTTTTTTCTTGCGGCTATTGCCAGATGAAAGCCCAGTGGCAGAAGCGAAAATGAAAGAAACATAACCTGAAGTGAACCGAAGATTACTGCAATCGCACTGGCCGCCAGAATGGAGTTTGAAGTCAACGAGGCGCCTTGGCGTGGTCCGAAACGCGTTAGACAATAAAAGACCGGAAGCGGCATAAAACATTGGAGCCATTGAAATTTGCCTGGAATGACTGCCGGGATTGCAAAGATTGCTACAGATATTGCAGTGACCAGATACTTGGTGTTTCTGGACGGATAATTTTGATTGCTCCGGTCCACCATAGGAGTTTTTTGCAGATTCGACCTGTTATATAGTAACCGTTCAGAGGGGCCCCCTATTTAGCAGACTCCTCCGCACATAATCGTTCACAGGTGCCCCATATGTACGCGATCAGGCTGGCGAACTATAGTAAACCTATGTGAACCAGACTGATCGCGTGCAGGTAAGCGAGCCAGCGAGACTCCGGATGGGGTGCCTGTGGACGATTACGTTATATATGAGGATATCCCGCGTATGGAAGCAGGGCAATCTGCCTGGCCCGTTTGATGGCCTCGGTGAGTTGCCGTTGATGCTTGGCGCAGTTGCCGTAAATACGCATGGGAATGATCTTGCCGCGTTCAGTGAGGAAGTTTCTCAAAGTCTTGACTTCCTTGTAGTCGATTTTCAATTCTTTATCCACACAGAAACGACACACTTTGCGCCTTATGAATGTTTTTTTTCTTTTTGTTGAATTGCGCTTACCGCTTTTACGTTTATATGGCATTTTTATCTTCCTTAGGGTCTGGAAAGAAATAACTTGGGTAATTCCGATCCGAAATGTGTTGCAGATTTAGTCGGTTTGATATTCACGAAACCGCAAGCGTAGCAGGGCTACGGTGAGGATTTCGGGGATGTCAAACCGGCTAAAGGTGTGATACAGTTCGGAAACGGAAAATCCAAGTTATTTCTTTCCAGACCCTTAACTATATTAACTGGTAGAGTGGGTAAGTGGTTGAGTAGAGGTTTTACCCATTTAATCACTCAACCACTCAACTTTTTAGAATGGTTTATTCGTTACCTGTGTCTGACTCCGCATCATCCGCTTTCCCTGATTCCTCGGTATTTGTCTCACCGGCCTCTTCGCCGTCAGCCTCACCGGCCTCTTCGCCGTCAGCCTCACCGG
>JAYEJK010000253.1:0-2959 GCA_034660535.1 Thermodesulfobacteriota bacterium
GTTTAGTACCTTAGTGGTAATTTTCTTGTTTTTTCTGGCAGGAAATCAAAAAGGTGAAATATTTTTAAATAGTTACACGCAGCTGTTAAGGTACTTATACCCCTCAGGGGGGTACTGAAAATAGTCCGGGACCTTTAAAAATTCCAGTTTATCTGGGTTAGGAGTCTTGACCAGCCTTTTTCGGAATGAGCACCTCCTGAAAGGTCACGGTCATGAAATCACGCCCTTGAAGTCGCCCACTTCCTCGCCTGGCAATGATTTCACTGTTGCCAAAGGGCGTACGCACCAAATCTTTCCCATCTCCAGCCATAAAATCAACCGGCTGTCCGGCTGCCTCGAAACGGGGATCATCCAAAATCGGCAGGTTGAACTCAATCCCTTCAACATCCTTCCCAATGTACCAGGTAAATGTAAGGACAACGGGCTCGCCCACGTAACAATTTTGCCTGGAAAGCCGTAAGCGCAACTTGAAATCCTCTGTCTCTACAGGCTTTTTCACCCTGACCGCGCCCGGCTGTGAGTGGTGATCAACTCCTCCGGCGCTGATCCGGATTCTCGGGATCTTCAGCATGCCTTCCCGCTTTGGTGTAAGGGAATAATTAAATATGTAGCCTTGATGAGTAACCTTGTCCATTTTGCCGTTTATAATCGTGATGCAGGAACTGCTGTTCTGCTGACCCCCAAGAGACCTGACATCAAAATCAGTAAGCCCGGAAAGATCCGGTTCGGCAGGGGAATCATCTCCGCCAACTAAAAAAACTTAATAAAACCCTTGTTTTTTAAAAGGGTACGGTTTAATTTAACCTTGTATCTTGAATGAATTCAAATAAATGGGGCTATGCACTTGACTCTTGTTTGCAGCCACTATCCCCTTGAATATAAAGGCTTTTGTTACATTTTGCCCTTTTATCCCAAAAAGCACCAAAAGTCTCATTAATTCAATATGTTATACCCAATTAGTAAGAGCCGAGTGCATAGCCCAATAAATAAATATCTGTTGGTATTGCATTGTGAAACGATTTATTGATCAGGAACTTAGGAAATGGAAGGAAGCCAGGCGTCGAAAACCTCTCATCGTCCGTGGAGCCAGGCAGGTCGGAAAAACCTATTCTGTGAGACAGTTCGGAGAAAATTGTTTTGATGCTCTTGCAGTTGTGAATCTGGAACGTAATCCGGACTGGCATCGCGTTTTTGACGGCAATCTACATCCGAAACGTATCTGTGCGGATTTGGAAATCTTGCTGCAGCAGAAGATAGTCCCAGGCAAAACGCTCCTTTTTATCGACGAAATCCAGGCTTGCCCCAGAGCAATTACGGCTCTTCGCTATTTTTATGAGGAATTACCCAATCTGCATGTAGTTGCAGCCGGTTCGCTCCTTGAATTTGCCATGAAGAACATTTCTTTTCCGGTGGGCAGAGTGCAATTTTCCCGCCTTCACCCCCTCTGTTTTGCTGAATACCTTCAGGCAACCGGCAATAATGAAGCCGCAAATATCGTTCTTGGCTCCCCACAAACTGTTTCGCAAACAATCCATGAATTTCTTTGCGAGGAACTCCGCCGGTATTTTTTTGTAGGAGGGATGCCCGAAAGCGTATTTGCCTGCGTTGAAACCGGGTCAATACGGGAATCTTTCGAGGTGCAGGCGGAGATCTGCGATACTTACCGGTTGGACTTTTCGAAATATAGCCCGCATGCTGACAAGCATTGTCTCAATTCCGTGCTTACAACAGTGGCGCAAAGTGTTGGACAACAGATAAAGTATTCCAGGCTTGCCGATGGTTACTCAAATCCAACTCTGAAAAAAGCCTTTAACTTGCTATGCCTTGCAAACGTTATCAGGAAAGTGCCTTCGGTTGATCCGTCTGGACTGCCCCTGGGGGCTACTGCCGCTGCAAACATCTTTAAGGCGTTGATGGTTGACATTGGTCTCATGAGACATCTTACGGGCATGCCGGTAGATGTTGAATACGGAAAGGCGGATTTGCTCAACATCTACCGTGGAGCTATGGCGGAACAGTTTGTCGGCCAGGAAATGACATTGTCTCAGAAGGAGGATCTTTACTACTGGTCGAGACGGGCAAAAAGCAGTTCGGCAGAAGTGGATTACGTGGCAGTCATTGACGGCAGGATACATCCTGTAGAGGTAAAAAGCGGGGCTTCCGGCAGGCTGAAAAGCTTGCATCTCTTCTTAGAAACGTATCAAAACTCTCCAAAGGGTATTGTGCTTTCCACGCGCCCTTATGCAAAACTGCCGGAAAAGAATATCGTATTTGTGCCGTTGTATTTTGCCTTTTCGGCTACGCGGGGAAGTAGCGGCTTTTGCCGGATGAGATGAGATGATAAGTAATTGCTTTTTCAGCAATTGGCCCGGAGGGAGAAAAAGCAAACTCCGATCCCATTTAGTACCTTAGTGGTAATTTTCTTGTTTTTTATACCCCTCAAGGGGGTACTGAAATGAGTGGCAAGAAATCAAAAAGGTTAAATATTTTTAAAATAGTTACACGCAGCTGTTAAGGTACTTATACCCCTCAGGGGGGTACTGAAAATAGTCCGGGACCTTTAAAAATTCCAGTTTATCTGGGTTAGATAGATAAAAACTACATAATTTGAGAACATTGGCACGGAAGATTTCGGCAAGCGATCTCAAGTCTGCCTTGGGCGTGACATGATGGGCAAAACCGCCGACCACGGCATGAAAACGACAAAATGAATTCATGACCACAGTCAGGGCAACGCACTCGGGCAAAACCTTCCTGCTATCCGACAGAATTTCAAAAACTGGGTTACTAACGAGTCATCATACTTGGCCGGGGAGCATTCGCACTTTCACAGTCTCACTTCAGTTGCTGTTCGATCCGACCTGCTGTTTCGAGAGCGTCGGCGAGTAAATTGCTTAAGTCTCCCCGGGTGACGGTATTGCCGGCGAAACGGTATGCCTCGCACTGGTCAAGGATGTGC
>JAYEJK010000254.1:0-1420 GCA_034660535.1 Thermodesulfobacteriota bacterium
CCATACCTGCGGGCTGATGTAATACAAGATGGGGATTCCCAGCCGTTTAGCCTTTTTTGCCAGCATAAGATTAAAATCAGGGTAATCGATTAGAATCAGCAGGTGGGGACGCCATTCTTTTAACCGTCGTTCCATGGCATTCTTGGCTGCCCGGATGTCGCTCAAATGACTGAACACCTCTATAAATCCGGTGACGGCCAGGCATGAAACGTCATGAAGAAGTTCCACCCCCTGTCCCTGAAGTGCTTTGCCCCCAATGCCGCAGACATCTACATCCGGTACGAGTCTCTTGATTGCCGAGATCAGACCGGCCCCGTGCAGATCACCTGACGCCTCGCCCGTGGAAATCATAATGCGGATTCCATTGCTTGAGTTTTTCCTGTTCACGCCTTTCCCGCATTCCCTATTACGCCTTTATGCATTTCAACAAACTCCCGGATCTGGATTATGATCTGGAGAGCCACTGCCAATGCCCTTCTTCCTTCCCGTCCTGAGACCTTTGGGGTCGTTCGATTCCGGACATTGGACACGAAATCTTTTAATTCAGTCTCAAGTGCATCTTTGTCGGTAAAGGAAAGGCGCAAGATGTTTTTCTCAGGGATCAATGCGTCGGCATATCCGCCCGCGCTAAGTGCGCCGGGACTCATCTCCCGCACCCCCTTGATTCTTGACTCATCAACATTGATCACCATTATCTCCTTCTTGGCAAAATCAACGGAGATATACGATCCCGGCTGAAAAATTCTGAATCTCCGGATGTTGTCCATGGATATCCGGCTTACAGTGACATTTGCCGTGCAGCCGTTTTCAAAGATAAGGCGGGCGTTGGCAATATCAGTAGAAGGAGTGACCACGGGCACGCCCACGGTATGTATTGTTTTTATAGGAGAATCCACAACGCTTAACACGATGTCAATATCATGAATCATGAGATCCAGAACTACATCCACATCTATCCCGCGACCCTTGAAGACACTGATCCGGTGCGACTCGATGAACATGGGCCGGGTCAGGTGCTGTTCCATGGCCAGTACGGCCGGATTGAAGCGTTCCAGGTGCCCCACCTGAAGAATTTGATCCCTCTCATCCGCCATTGCAATGAGTTCGTCAGCCTCGGCAAGTGTGACGGTCATGGGTTTTTCAATTAATATGTCCACGCCTTTTTCAAGACATACCTTACTTACATCAAAATGGTCCGTGGTCGGCACAACTACGCTGACAGCGTCAACCTCATCAAGCAGTTCATGATAATTCGTAAACATCTTTGTGTTGAATTTCTCCGCAATCGCAGCAGCCGTTTCCGGAATAAAATCCACTACTCCGACAAGATCGGCCCCTTCCATGGACGCATATTTTTCCGCATGAAATTTCCCAAGATATCCAACACCAATGACTCCCACCTTAATTTTTTTCATTTAGT
>JAYEJK010000254.1:1520-11653 GCA_034660535.1 Thermodesulfobacteriota bacterium
TTAGTTATCTTCACCCTTCACATCCCCAGGTAAGCCTTTTTGACCCCTTCATTTTTTAAAAGATTTTCACCCGAATCAGAGAGAGTGATATGGCCGTTTTCCATAACATATCCTCTATGAGCCGTCTTAAGGGCCATGTTTGCATTCTGCTCAACCAGAAAGATAGTGGTGGAGTGCTCCAGGTTAATCTTTCTGATAATCTCAAATATCCGTTTTGCAATTTTTGGAGCAAGTCCCATAGACGGTTCGTCAAGAAGCAACAGACGCGGCCTGGCCATCAATGCCCTGGATATGGCAAGCATCTGCTGTTCCCCTCCACTGAGCGTTCCGCCCGCCTGATGCCGCCTTTCCGCAAGTATCGGAAAAAGGTCGAATGTGTATTCCAGGTCTTTCTTTATCCCGTCTGTGTCATGTCTGAGAAAGGCGCCCATATCGAGGTTTTCGATCACGCTCAGGTGGGGGAATATCCTTCTGCCTTCAGGGACCTGGCTGATACCTCTTGAGACTATCCTGTCAGGCCGCTTTCCTTGAATCGGCTCGTCCATAAAAAGGATTTCTCCCGACCTGGGGACGATGATGCCTGAAACGGACATTAGTGTCGTGGTCTTTCCGGCGCCGTTTGCTCCGATCAAAGTAATGATCTCGCCTGCCGCAATCTTCAGATTAACGTCTTTTAAAACATGAATGTTTCCACGAAATGCATGGAGATTCCTGACTTTAAGCATCTACCTCTTCCCCGAGGTAGGCCGTAATCACTTTCGGATGGTTCTTTATCTCAAGAGGCGTGCCCTGCGCGATCTTCCGGCCGTGGTCCATAACGAATATCCGGTGGGAAAGACTCATCACGAGTTTCATGTCATGCTCGATAAGAAGTATTGATATCCGGTCCTCAGAGTGAATTTTCCGAATAAGGCTCACTAACCCTTTTGTTTCCTGCGGGTTCATACCGGCCGCCGGTTCGTCAAGCAGAAGGAGAAAGGGGTCCGTGGCAATTGCCCGGGCGATTTCAAGACGCCTTTGAGCGCCGTATGGAAGGTTGTCGGCACGTTCATCCGCAAGGTCTTTTATACCGACCTTTTTCAAAATGTTATAACTTATCTCAACAACTTCTTCTTCCTCTCTCACAGTTGCCCTGTTTTTGAACACCGCCCCTAAAATACCGGCGGACATGCGGCAGTGGCGGCCGATCATTACATTTTCCAGGACCGTCATATTGGGAAAAAGACGGATATTCTGAAACGTCCTGGCCATTCCCTTTTCCGTGACCTGGTTGGGCTTCAGGCCGTTTATTCGTTCACTGATCTCGCCGTCCCGCGAGATCAGGATATCCCCTGAGGATGGCTTAAAAATCCCGGTAACGCAATTAAAAAACGTGGTTTTCCCAGCTCCGTTAGGACCGATCAAGGCAACGATCTCATCCCGGCTGACATCCAAGTCGAGGTTGTCCAAAGCGCGGACCCCTCCGAAATTCATGGTCATTTTTTTTACTTCCAGAACCGGCGCCATGTCATTATCCGGGTCCCTAAGGGTTCACTCATAAAATAATCCTCCCCAAACGCCGCTTCCCCAAAATCCCATATAATCAGCAATTTTTGACCAGGATACCATAATTTTAAGGTGTTCACAGCAGAAGAGTTCATTACCGCAACTACTCTCCACGTTCCAGGTTCATAGGCTAAGGGGGTCAGATGGTTTTTTGGATCGGAATTTTTCCCTATTCAACCCGGAACCCGGAACCTTTGAACCCGGAACCTTAATAAAATGTTGACAAATTTTTTTTTCACCTTACACTCAACCAAACGTTTGTTTGAGTTTTTTCAAGCTCTTTCACCCAAAGTGAATGTTTACCGTTTGAACACGTTATGTCCGATTAGGGTTCGCCCAAAAATGTGAAGTTATTTTTGTGCGAGCCCTTAAGTCACCCCGTTGTAACCCAGTAAAAAATCAGGAGGAATCCAAAAAAATGCAACACAAAGTCAGTGTTAGTCATTTGAGGTTATTTATAGTCGGCGCCTGCACAGTCTACCCTGTCCTGATTGCCCTGCTGCTGATGATGTCGATTTTTCCCAAAAGTTCGGCGGCCGGCCCGAAAGGTCCGGGGGACGGGCCGCCGTTGGTGACTGTTGCGGCGGTCAATGAGCAGGACGTTAATCCACCGGCGGAATACATAGGCCATGTGGAGGCCATACAGACCGTAGACCTGCGGGCGCGGGTCGAGGGTTTTCTTGAACAGGTCATGTTCAAGGAAGGAAGTGATGTGCATGCCGGCGATCTGCTTTATGTTATTGAGCAGGCGCCATACCAGGCCAGGGTTGACGCAGACAAAGCCCTTGTGGCGCAGGCCGAGGCGGTCCTCACCAAGGCGCGCCAATACTTGAAACGGGCGCGGACAGTGCGCTCCGGCGGTGTGTCCGCTACGGACATGGACAATGCCGTAACCGAGGAACTCCGGGCTCTGGCCGGGCTTGAACAGGCCGGGGCCAATCTTGCGCGATCCGAACTTGATTTAAAATACACCATGGTCAAGGCGCCCATCAATGGACGTATTGGACGGACCGCTTATACCAAAGGCAATCTGGTCGGCCCCACCTCCGGCCCTCTGGCCCGGATCGTCCAAGTGGACCCGATCCGGGTAGTCTATTCCATCAGTGAAAATAATTTTGCCGACATCAGGGCGGCGCTCAAAGACGCCTCCGGGGACCGGGAGAATCCCGCCCTTGCATCACGTATTAAACTCCCTGATGGTGAAATACTCAAAACCGCCGGGCAGATAGATTTCGTGGACAACGAGATAGATGCCGAAACCGGTACTATTGCGGTTCGAGCGGTATTTGACAATCATGACGGACTGCTGCTGCCCGGACAGTATGTCACAATTCTCATCTGCCAAAGCCGGGCGGAACTACGGCCGATAGTGCCTCAGTCGGCTGTCCAGATTGACAGGAAAGGTCATTACGTACTGGTGGTGGACAGCAAAAACCAGGTGGAACAGCGCCGCATCACGACAGGGGCCGTTATCAACAACCAGTGGGCCGTGGAATCAGGGCTGGCGGTTGGAGAAAAGGTTATTGTGCAGGGAATCCAGAAAGTCACTCCCGGCCGGACAGTAAAAACCATTATTGCAGGCAAATAAAAAAAGAGGCTGATTTATGTTTTCACGGATTTTTATTAATCGCCCGCGCCTGGCCGCGGTGATATCGATTTTTATCACCCTGGCCGGGCTGATTGCCCTGTTTAATATCCCTATTGCCCAATATCCGCAGATAACGCCTCCGGATATCCGGGTGACCGCCGTCTATCCCGGGGCCAACGCCCAAGTGTTGGCCGATACCGTGGCCGCGCCCATTGAGGCTGAAGTCAACGGTGTGGAAAACATGCTCTATATGTCCTCCACCTGCTCCAACGACGGAGCTTATGAGTTGAGCGTCAGTTTCGCGGTCGGCACGGATCCTGACATTGATCAGGTCAACCTCCAGAACCGGGTGCAGTTAGCCACACCCAAACTGCCGAAGGAAGTGACTGCTCAGGGGATAAGCGTGCGCAGGCGATCTGCGGATATGCTGGCTGCGATTATCTTTTATTCCCCCAAAGGCACCCGGGACAAAATTTTTCTGAGTAATTATGCCAGCAAAAACATCAAGGATTCCCTGGTCCGGCTCCAGGGCATCAGCGATGTCTTCATCTTCGGGGAAATGGAGTACAGCATTCGAATCTGGATGAACCCGGAACGGCTGACCGCCATGGGCCTGACCGCCGACGATGTGATTGCAGCCATCCGGCGTCAGAACGTCCAGGCGGCCGTCGGTTCCATCGGCACGCAGCCTGCCGACAAAAACGGGCAGCTCCAGTACACATTGCGGGCCAAGGGCCGCCTCAGTGATATTGAAGACTTTAAAGACATCATTGTTCATATAAATAATCAAGGCGGAATGGTACGGATCCGCGATATCGCCCGGGTGGAACTCGGCGCCAAGTCGTACAGCACCGCCGCGGCATTAAACGGCAAGCCTGCTCTGGGAATGGCCGTATACCGTTCAACAGGCGCTAATGCCCTGAACGCGGTGGACGATTTGAATGCCGAACTCAAACGTCTTGCCCCGCGAATGCCCGAGGATGTCCAATATAATGTAATCTACGACACCACCAAATACGTCCGGGCGGCCATTGATGAAATTGTGATGACGCTTGCTCTTGTATGTTCCCTTGTGATCGGTGTGGTCTTTCTTTTTCTGCAAGACTGGCGGGCCACCCTGATTCCCGCAGTGACGATACCGGTTTCACTGGTGGGGACCTTCGCGGTGCTGCTGGTCCTGGGCTACAACGCCAACACCATCTCCCTGTTTGCCCTGATCATGGCCATCGGCCTGGTGGTGGATGATGCCATCGTGGTCGTGGAAAATGTTTACCGGGTCATGCAGGATGAAAATCTTGGCTCCAAAGAGGCGGCCGTCAAGGCAATGGGTCAGGTGACCGGGCCGATCATTGCCACCACACTGGTGTTGCTCGCCGTGTTTATCCCGGTCGGTTTTATACCCGGTATTACCGGACAGCTTTACAAACAGTTTGCCGTGACCATGTGTACATCAGTAATTATTTCGGCGATTTGCGCCCTGACCCTGAGTCCGGCGATGTGTGCAACCGTGCTGCGGCCTCCGAAAACCATCCGCCGGGGCCCACTGGCATGGTTCAACATGGCGCTGAACAGCTCGCGTAACTGGTATGTGGCCGGGTCAGCGTGGCTGATTCGAAGGCTGGTGGTTGTGCTGCTGATTTTTATGGGTATAACCGGCGGCATTTATTACCTGTTTCTGGACCGTCCCACCAGTTTTCTGCCCCAGGAGGATCTGGGAGCCTTTTTCGTCAATGTGCAGCTTCCCGAGGCCGCTGCTCTGGCCCGCACCAAGAAAGTAATGGATCAGATCGGCAAGGAGATTAAGAAGATTAAGGGGGTTGACGACTATTTGGCTGTCAGCGGCTTCAGTCTGCTCAGCGGCAGGGCTGAAAATGTAGGATTCGGCATTGCAGTGCTGGCCCCATGGGATAAACGTCAGAGCCCTGATTTGCAACTGGACGCCATACTCGGACAGGCCCATGGGAAGCTGGCCGCCATTTCCACAGCCAACAGCTTTGCATTTGTGCCGCCGCCCATCCAGGGGCTGGGCACGACCGGCGGATTTGATTTTCGGCTGCAGGCCCTGGAGGGCCAGAGTCCACAGGAGATTGAAGCCGTTACCATGGGCATGGTGATCGCCGCAAATCAGGACCCGGCTCTGAGCAGGGTTTACAGCACCTATACGGCCGACACGCCCCATATATTCCTGAACATCGACCGCACCCGGGCTGAATATCTCAAGGTTCCGATCAGCAAAATATTCTCTACCCTGCAGTCCCATCTGGGATCGAGCTATGTTAACGACTTTAATCTCAAAGGCCGGACCTACCAGGTTAAGGTTCAGGCCGATGCGCCGTACCGTGACGCGGTCCCGGACATCAGCCGGTTGTACGTGCGAAGCAACGACGGCAAGATGGTCCCTATGAGCAGTCTGGCCTTTATTTCTACCGTCCTGGGACCGCAAATTGTGAACCGTTACAACCAGTTCACCAGCGTCCAGATCAATGGTGAGGCCGCTCCTGGCTTAAGCTCCGGGGAAGCCATGGCAGCCATGAAACGGGTGGCGGCCAAGACCCTGCCCGATGGATACTCCTTTGACTGGTCGACCATGTCCTTTCAGGAACAAAAGGCCGGCGGCCAGGTACCAATCCTCTTTGCCCTGGCCCTGCTTTTTTCTTACCTTTTCCTGGTCGGGCAATACGAAAGCTGGAATATCCCTCTGTCCATCATTATCTCGATTCCAGTGGCCACCCTGGGATCGCTGGCCGGTTTATGGCTGACCGGACTCAGCCTCAGCATCTATGCCCAGATCGGCTTGGTGCTGCTGGTAGGCCTGGCAGCTAAAAATGCAATTCTTATTGTGGAATTTGCCGGGGAACGGCGGGAGCAAGGATTGTCCATAGCAGAAGCTGCGGTGGATGGGGGACGAATCCGCTTCAGGCCAGTGCTGATGACCTCCCTTACCTTTATTCTGGGTGTCATACCCATGGTAATAGCTGCAGGCGCCGGCGCAGGCAGCCGCAGGGCTATCGGCACCACGGTCTTCAGCGGCATGACGGCATCAACGCTGTTTGGTATTTTTCTGATCCCGGCGCTCTATTATGTCTTCCAGTCAGCCGGCGAAAAGGGTACGGCCTGGCGTGCGCAAAGGCGGGACAGGACCAAATCATGATGTCGCCGGGATAATAAAACATACTGCTAAAGTGGGATAATTATGAAATTACAAATGGGTTGCAAAGCGTGCGGCCTTTTGTCCGTACTTTTGCCGGCCTTCATCCTGCCGGCTTTAACCGGATGTACGGCCGTTGGACCGGATTACGTCCTGGTGGAGCCCCAGGCGCCGAATGAATGGCATACCAAAATTGAAGGCGGCCTTACTGCAACTAAAATGAAGACTGTTGGTACGGCCCGCTGGTGGACCATACTGAAAGACCCGGTCCTCGACAGAATCGAGGACCGGGCCATCAAGGGTAATCTTGATCTGAAACAGGCCCGCGCCCGTATCCGTGAAGCCCGTGCCCTTCGAGGGATAAACCGCGCAAACCTCTTTCCCGTTCTGGACGCCGGCGGCTCGGCGGGCAGGTATCGCACTAGTGAAAACAGCGGCGCCGGCGAGGAAAACGAACTCTATTCCGCAGGGTTTGACGCCGGCTGGGAACTGGACATCTTCGGGGGCGCACGTCGAGCGATCGAAGCGGCCCAGGCCGATATCGAGGCCGCGCAGGAGAACTTAAATGACGTACTGGTGAGTTTACTCGCAGAGGTGGTTTTAAACTATGTCGAGGTGCGCACCTATCAAACCCGTTTGACAAAGACCGAGGAGAACATCAAGGCTCAGCAAGAGACCTATCTCCTGAACAGTTCGCGGTACCAGGCAGGAATCATAGATGAGCTGGCCGTGCAGCAATCCCTCTACAATCTTGAACGTACCCGTTCCCATATTTCGACCTTACGGATTGGACTTACAAAGACGCAAAACCGCCTGGCCGTGCTTCTGGGCCAAAGCCCCGGCTCGCTTCGGCAGGAACTGTCCGTAAGCAGGCCGATCCCGACGCCGCCGCCCATGGCGGCCGTTGGAGTGCCGGCAGAGACCCTGCGCCAACGGCCGGACATCCGCAGGGCTGAACGTAACCTGGCAGCTCAAACGGCCCGGATCGGCGTAGCCACGGCTGATCTTTATCCCAAGTTTCGGCTGATCGGTTCCATCGGCCTTGAATCCATGTCCAGCAATAATTTTCTGGAATGGGCCGGTCGAACATGGGGCATCGGCCCAGGCATCTCCTGGAATATTTTTCACGGCGGCGCCATTCGGCATAACATCAAGGTACAGACAGCTCGCCGGGACCAGGCCCTGATCGACTATGAATCAACGGTTCTAAAAGCCCTGGAGGAAGTGGAAAACGTGCTGAATGCCTATGCAGAGGAACAGCGCCGGATGAAATCCCTGCGCACAGGCGCTGCCGCGGCCCAGCGGGCCGTTCTGCTGGCACAGGACCAGTACCAGGCAGGCCTGGTTGACTTCAACAACGTATTGGACGCCCAACGGTCGTTGTTGACTTTTCAGGATGAACTGGCCCAGAGCGAAGGGGCCGTGACTTCCAACTTGGTGCGACTCTATAAGGCACTGGGCGGAGGCTGGAAATGTCTGGAACCGGAACCGGCCACAGACGGCTGAAAAACCAAAAAAGTCGAATGAGGAACTGAAATGCACTCCGCAAATCCGAAAAGCAAAACGGAAATCCTTAAAATTGCCATCCCCTTGTTTGCCAGGGAAGGTTTCAGCGGCATATCCATGCGCCGGCTTGCCGATGAGGTAGGGTTCAATGCCGCCTCGCTCTACCACCACTTTCCTGATAAAGAGACTTTGTACATTGCAACGATAAAATACGCCTTTGCCGACAAGGCGCAGAGGCTGACGGAACCGCTTACCATGTCTGCGCCGCCGCGGGAGCGGCTCAAACTTTTGATCACAAGGCTTTGTCAACAAACCCATGACGACCCCGATTTCAGCCGTCTTGTACAACGGGAAATACTCAAGGGAGATGAAAAACGGTTAGAATTAGTGGCAAAAGAAGTGTTTCAAAACATGTTTCAAGGAATTTCCGAATTATGCCGGGAGCTGGGGCCTGATTACGATGCTCACTTGTTGACATTTTCTATTATCGGCCTTGTGGTATATCACTATCAGACCGCCCCGATCCGGTTATTTCTGCCGGGCGGCAAAGCGGAACACAATGATCCCGAAGTTGTCGCTCATCATGTTACAGCCTTGCTGTTGCACGGATTCAGGCCTCCGGCAGGGTAAATATTCGGCAGCGCTTCACAGGCAACCGCCGCGCTGCTGTAAACGCTCATCAGGTCTGAAAGAGGGAAAAACACTCTGCCGTATATACGGTTATTTGTCAGCTATGCACTAAAAACCACATAATTCCGCAGAAAATTTTTGAGCTGATTCTCTTGGACTGAAGTGAGTTCTACAAACTGAAGACGCTTTTGTTTCATGCCCCACTGTCCGCTGTTGCCATTCAGGTATTCTTCCTTGCTCCGGGTCAAAATAAACGGAAAATCGTACAACACGATATAGCCATGAAACAAAATATCTAACCTGCCTTTGTAGTTGCTTGACTCATCCCAGTTTAAATAACGGAATAACATTCCGCTCATGCTGATATTCACAACGGTTCCAAAATTGTTAGGCGTCAAGATAATTGTGCCGTCCGGAACGTTGAAACGATTATGTTTCCTCCTTTCAACAGGCTGTTCTATACAAACTGATTGATTCATCACTGATTGATTCATCTGCAGATCACACTCTGTCCCATGGTTCATTTTCAAGGCTCCTTTTTTCTATTATCGAAACCGATTATGAGGGTAGAAAAAGCCGTCGGATCGCATACCGCTTGTCATATAAGCGATCACGGATTTTATGATTTTATTTTATGATCATTTTTAAACAGACTCTTATTGTGCAGGCGGTCTTAAGCACCCCAAGGGCATTTACTTCGCTGCACGCGTGCGGATGCTGCGCCTGTGATCGCTTACCTGTTATCTGATAATGATGGCGCCCATATTTGCCTCGTTATCGACCCCATCAGCCACATTGGTTGAGGCCGTTATGGTTGATTCATTCACGATAACGCCATTTACTACCGCATCATCAAGCTGAATGACGCCCATGTTGACGATATTATTCTCACCATTAGCCATATTAGCGGAATCCTTTACATTGGATATGTTGATAATATCGCCACTTACTTTGGAATCCAGAATTCTCAAGGAACCTAAATTTACAGTGTTACAGGCGCCATCGGCTTGATTAACGGAATTATTAATGCTGGACCTGTTTAATATTGTTCCGCTAGTTTCTGATTGGCCAAACGCCAGGGAACCGCTTATAAATAAAAAACAAACTGTGAATGCGATAACCTTTTTCATAATTTTCTCCTTACAATAAGGTATTGTCATAAACCTCTTACATCTTTCTGCTTTATGCCAAAATGCAATTTCAATTCCGACAAACAAGAAATAGTCTGATAAAATTTTCGAGATTTTGTAAAATCATTGACGCTCGCCACCCATTGCATTGCCATTTTGTGCCTCTATCCACCACAATATCAAGGATTTCCGCCAAGGCTATCTTGGTTGTTTATTAATAAAATCAATCAAGGCATATATGAATGTGGAATCATCATACTGGTAGCAAGAAATCAAGTGGAGTGCGACTTTGAAAAATTTTTCACTTTTCTGTCGTACTTAGGCGACAAAATTGCTGTCGTCATCATCCGGCCGTCCTACCAAACAGTATAAAAGCCTTCAGCACAGATGGCTAGTATTGTACATCCACAGCAGCTTTACAGGATAAGGGAATAACCGTTGTTTGGTTATCTTGTCCCCATGATTGGTTACCACGCAGCCTATTCCGCGTGCTCCACCGGTCAAATCAATTCTGTCTCTTTTTTGCGACAAAAATATTTAACATAAATTTTTGTTACGTTTTTAATGAACAACGCGTATAGTCTAA
>JAYEJK010000255.1:0-2957 GCA_034660535.1 Thermodesulfobacteriota bacterium
TTTGCACGGACAAACAAGTTTGTCCATGCCACCCATCAGGCAGTTACAAAAAATGGTGCAAGGCTTTCCTCCCCCAAATCCGTTATAATCAGAAATTATTGACCTGCACTGTTTTGTAGGGACTACCAAATTTTGTGACGGAAAAATTATTTATGTCAAAAGGTGTGTTGTGCAATTTTTAGACCGACCAATGTTAAGGAACAGAACCATATTTGGATCGGTAAAAATAAAAAAAGCAACACAACCATTTGCTACACCTGACCCAGGAGGTTATAGTTCTCATCATAATTTCATGATAAAATTGTTTTAATTTCAGTACCTAAAAAATTTGGACATATTAAAATGCATACGTTTTTTTGGAAAAGTAATATTTCAACAATATTAACATGCTCAACTCAACTAAATGGCTTGGATTTGTTTTGGTCCTCAAACATTGTATTACAGTTAAAAAAAAAATTCTGATTGACAATTTTTTTTCGACAGGTAATACTAGCTGTTCCTTTTATTTTTCAAAATAATTGAATAACTGTTTTTGATCGTAAAATTACGTAGTAATTCAAAACTGCAAAATTGTAAAATCGAAAAATATAGTTTTTCTAAAATTCACTTGCTTGATGGTTTCATTAAAAGTATGAATTAATGATTCGTCATTTCTTGGGTAGCCCAAGAGACGACGAATTTAGAACTTTTTACGAAATCATCATCTGTTGTCTTCAGTTTGTTGCCGGTTCAGTTTGCTTTCAGAATCTCTACGGTTTTTCCGTAGAGATGAAAAATAATGATTAATTAGTATGAAATACCTAACACACCTGAGTTTAAGGTGTGTTAGGTATTTCATACTTCAGACGCTTTTTTTCCCCGGCTGTACCGGATTATTCAAAGCGTACGGGACCACTAGTTGTAAGCTATATTGGAGGATTAACTATGGGAATTAAAAGATCTCCCATTGGTGCGGCTGCCCGATGTTTAGGCATTGCCTGCGAGGGGAGCACCTGGGTCGAGGAACAGGCCAAGGACCAGGGTGTTGTCACCTATATTCAGCGGATGAACAGCCGGGCAATTGCGCCATGCCTTTTTGGTAAAGGCGGAACATGCTGCCGAAACTGTTCAGCCGGTCCATGCATGCTGATTGACGATATGCCGGAATCAATCGGGCTCTGCGGCGCAACCCCGTCTACCGTGGCGGCGCGAAATTTCAGCCGCATGGTGGCGGCGGGCTCGTCAGCGCATATGGACCACGCACTGGAGACCGCGATGGCGTTTCTGGCCGCGGCCAGGGGAGAATCCGATTATACGATCAAGGATGAAAAGAAGCTACATGCCCTTGCAGAGATATTCGGCATCAAAACTGAAGACCGCACCACCCGGGATATTGCCATTGAAGTAGGTGAAAAGGCCCTGGCCGAATTCGGTAAACAGGAAGGCGGCATTGTCGGCATCACCCGGGCCTGTGAAAAACGTCAAAAATTATGGGAAAAATTAGGCATTGCCCCGCGCGGCATTCAGCGGGAAGTTGTTGAGATAATGCACCGCACTCACGTAGGAACGGACCAGGAATATCACAACCTGATTTTTCAGGCCACAAGGTGCGCTATTGCGGACGGATGGGGCGGGTCCATGATCTCGACCGAATTGCAGGACATCATGTTCGGAACACCTGTGCCTACCAGGTCCATAGTCAACCTGGGCGTTCTTTCGGAAGACAAGGTCAACGTGGTAGTACACGGCCATGAGCCGATCTTATCCGAAGCCATGGCAATGGTCTCCGAGGAACCGGAGATTATAGAGGCGGCAAAAAAGGTCGGGGCAAAAGGGGTCAATCTGGTCGGTGTGTGCTGTACCGGCAACGAGGTCCTCATGCGCCACGGAATCCCTATTGCGGGAAGTTATATCCAGCAGGAGATCGTTCTTGCCACGGGTGCTGTTGAGGAAATGATCGTGGACGTGCAGTGTATAATGCAGTCCCTGCCGACAGTGGCCGACTGTTTCCATACCAAGGTGATTACCACATCCGACAGGGTAAAGATACCCGGTGCTGAACACATTGAGGTGCATCACCACAACGCTTTGGAATCAGCGAGAAAAATTATCATGCGCGCTATTGACCTTTATCCAAAGAGAGGCAAGGTCAATATTCCGAAAACCAAAATGGACGTGGTGGCCGGATTCAGTCACGAAACCATCAATCATGAGCTGGGCGGCATGTTCCGGGAATCATACCGTCCTTTAAATGACAATATCATCAACGGTCGTATCAGGGGCGTCGGCGCTGTTGTCGGATGCGACAGCATGCATGTTCGTTCCGGAGAAGTGCACACAAAGGTTGTAAAGGAACTGATTGCCAATAATGTCCTGGTACTGGTTACCGGCTGCGCGGCCATTGCCTGCGGGCGGGACGGCCTGCTGCGGCCCGAGGCCGCTGAACTTGCGGGACCGGGCCTCAGGGAAGTGTGTGAAACAGTCGGTATACCGCCGGTCCTGCATATGGGCTCATGCGTGGACAACAGCCGTATCCTGATCGCCGCAACGGCGATTGTCAAGGAAGGCGGCCTTGGCGACGATATCAGCGAGCTTCCGGCTGCCGGCTGCGCGCCTGAATGGATGAGTGAAAAGGCCATATCTATCGGCCACTATTTTGTCGCGAGCGGTTGTTATGTGGTGTTTGGCCGAACCTTCCCTACTGTGAACAGCAAGGAGTTGACGGATTATCTCTTTAAAGGAATAGAAGAAGAGATTGGCGGGAAGTGGGCGGTTGAAGAGGACCCGGTTAAAATGGCTCAACTGATGATACAGGCAATCGAGGCTAAAAGAGAAGCGCTCGGCATCCAGGAGAAAAAGGAAAGGGTCCTCATGGATATGGAAATGAGGCGTTCTTTGGAATCATAATTATGAAAGAAAGTAATGAAACAAAACAGGGTTCCGCCCTTGTTCTGGGCGGCGGAGTGGCAGGCATACAG
>JAYEJK010000256.1:0-2952 GCA_034660535.1 Thermodesulfobacteriota bacterium
CAAATTTATAATTCCAAAATCGGATCGTAAAGAAGTTGCTCGTATTGTAAGGGAGCGGCTAAGCGGTCAATTGTCTTTATTGGCAAATAATTCGCAGTTGATTCAATATGCCGACTATGTGGTAAAAAAAATTCAAACACAAGGGAGATGGGATTCGGCTCGTCAGCGAGTATGTGACTTTAAAAAGTCTGATCAGCGGACAGCCGAGATTTTCATAGACGATGTAGCACATGGGTTTGATCGGGAATTGGGACCGATATTGATCGGGGATACGTTTTGGAAACGATTAAAATTTCCTGAGGTTTTACGTGAATGTGGATTCAGGGACAGCGAGGCGAAGACGGCTCAGATTTCGATATTGAATCGATTGATTGCGCAGGATAGCGAGTATGGGATTATTCCATGGATGCAGACGGTAGCCGTTGACGAAATTTTCGGGATTGACTCCATGCAATTCGGTAATGATCGATTTTACCGGGTATCGGACAAATTATTAAAGCATCAGTCACATATTGAGGAGCACTTATATCAGCGAGAAAAGAACTTGTTCAGTCTGGAAGATTGCATATTTTTGTATGATCTGACGAACACATATTTTGAGGGAGTGTGCGTAAAGAATCCAAAGGCACAATATAGCAAAAACCAGAAGAAGAAGCGGGGGGATTGTCCCCAAGTAGTTGTGGCGCTGATGTTGGATGGGGATGGATTTATTCGCCGTCATCGCGTATTCGAGGGCAAGATGTCGGATTCGAAATCTTTGAGTAAGATCTTGTCGGAAATAGAAACGGATTTCGGTGATAAACAGATGCCGACAATTATTTTTGACAGGGGCATGGTGACAAAAGAAAATATGGAGCTTTTGCAGGGCTATGAGAATTTAAAGTATATCGTGATGTGTCGGAGCAATAAGGAAGATCAGTTCATCAAAGCATTTCAAACCCAAAATTTTAACACAGTATCAGGAAGAGACCCAAAGAAGAAGGTGGAAGTCTTGATGAAGCCGGCTGATAATGTTGTTTATCTGTTATGCAAGAGCGAAGGTCGGAAAGAAAAAGAGCAGGCGATGCGTAACCGCAGAGAAAAAAAACTGGAAGCGGAGTTAAAAAAGTTACACGATCAGATTCAAAAGGGAAGAGAGAACAATCCTGTCAAAATAGAGCAAAGAATAGGGAGGATTAAAGAGCGGTTCGGCAAGGTGTCTCAATATTATGAGATCACATATGAGCATTGGGAATTCTCATATACCGTCCCTGAAAATGAATCGATTTGCCAAAGACTAAGTACGTCTGTGGTGAAATTAAAAGAGAAAGCGAACAACAATGCCATCACCTTTCCTGCGTTTAGTAAGAAGCTTTCAGCTTTGAAAGAGAAATATCCGTCAGATTATAATAAAATCGAGATTAGTTTGAAAGCATCAGCTCTAAACTACGATCCCATTGATGAGATACGAGAAAAAAAAGAGGCCTTGGATGGTAATTATCTGTTGAAGACGAATCGAACCGATCTGGACGCGAGCGAGATTTGGAAGCTTTACGTGATGCTGACACGTATCGAAAACGCATTCCGTGATTTAAAATCCTATTTGGGGTTGCGCCCAAATAGGCATCACAAAGAAAATCGCGTCGACGGTCATATATTCATATCGATTTTGGCCTATCACCTACTTCATTCGATAGAATACAAATTGCGCAGTCAGGGAGACCATTTCCGGTGGGTGACAATCAAACGAATAGTCAGCTCACATACTTATTCGACAATCCAGTTGCCGACAACCAACGGTACGGTCATCAACATGAGAAAGCCCGGCATTCCCGAAGGAATCCACAGGAAGGTTTACGACAAATTGGAGGTTGACTACCAGCATCTGCCTGTAAGGCGCAACCTTGTGTGATAAAAAAAAGTAATGCGAGCGTGTAGAGGCTGTGCTTGCAACTAATCGAATATACTGTTATTTCTTTTAAAGTGCGAAATTAGGGTTAGCGTATTGACGTTGACTTTGTTCCTGCCTGGCCAGCTCAAAATCAATAATTTTAGTGGCCACATCATCCCGCTTCCATGGTGTTTTTTCACTTGCTACTTGAGTAGTATCGGTATATTTTGTCTTCAAAGCTCGATGGTGTATTTAATGGAAAATTAATAAGTTATGTGAAACTTATTTTCCTTTATCCGATCGAGCTTTTTTTGTCTCGTACTTTCTATTGGTTTGTTTATTTTTATCTCTTTTTATGGCTCAGTGGCCGAAATTAGAACCAACCCCGATAAGTTTTCTTTTGCATAAAAAATAATGATGTTGGTGTGTTGGCAATGTTGTTGATGGTTGTTGGAAAATGACTTTTATTCTATTTTTCCGGTAAAACGGAAAAGCGGAATTTTTTTAATTTTTATTATATATACAGTTTTGATTATTCCAGTGCAATTAAAATCCGAAAAAATCATCTTTTCAAGGTAACATTTTCTTCCCCGATTTTATGTTAAAACTGATCAACTCTTTTGGTGCAATACCGTGTTTGGGAAATCCGGATAGACCCACAAAAAAATTGTATATATGTCCCGGCAGGTTGACCATGTGCTGTTTATTGGGGGTAGCGGCTTCTGCATCATGAGACTCCTCCTGCTGTTGTGAAGATGATATATCGATATTTTGGGCGCCGCATCTGAACGCGATCAGGGCAACCAGCATAGGTGTGCTATAGCTGATTGCCCTGATCACGCACCCCAAAAGGGCACTTCCTTTCCTTCGGGCGCACAGCTACAGCGCCTGTGAACGCTTACAGGGCAAGGGGTTGCGATCCTGCAGGGCTTTTGCTACCCAATGATCGGTTACATATTTTCTGATTATAACGGATTTGGGGGAGGCGATGGGTGATGGGTGGCATGGACAAACTTGTTTGTCCGTGTCTCCTTTTTGGCTCGGTGACCAGGCGATTTCATAAATGCGCATGACTCGAATCA
>JAYEJK010000257.1:0-2945 GCA_034660535.1 Thermodesulfobacteriota bacterium
TTCATTGCCTTTACCTGGGCTGCGCCGCCGACCCTGGATACTGAAAGACCTACGTTGATTGCCGGCCGAACGCCTGCAAAAAAGAGATTAGGCTCCAGGAAAACCTGGCCGTCGGTAATGGAAATAACGTTAGTGGGGATATAGGCGGAAACGTCACCGGCCTGGGTCTCAATAATCGGTAACGCGGTAAGAGAGCCGGCGCCGAGTTCATCATTTACCTTGGAGGCACGTTCGAGAAGCCGTGAATGGTTGAAAAAAATGTCGCCGGGGAATGCCTCACGTCCCGGCGGACGCCTGAGAAGAAGTGAAAGCTCCCTGTATGCGGTGGCCTGCTTGGAAAGGTCATCATATATGATAAGGGCGTGCTGTCCGTTATCCCTGTAATACTCGCCGATTGCGCATCCGACAAAAGCAGCTACGTACTGGAGAGGCGCTGGATCTGATGCACAGGCTGCGACAATCGTGGTATAATCCATGGCCCCGTTTTTACGAAGCGCCTCGACAACCAGGGCAACACTTGACTTTTTCTGGCCGATTGCAACGTAGACGCAGTGCACGTCGGTTTCCTTCTGTGCAATAATGGCATCAACACAGACCGCGGTTTTTCCGATCTGGCGGTCACCGATGATCAATTCACGCTGCCCCCTGCCCACAGGTGTCATAGCGTCAATAGCCTTAGCGCCTGTATAGCATGGTTCATGCACACCCTTTCTGGCGATAACGCCGGGGGCCAGAACCTCGACCTTTGAATTAACCTTGGCATTAAGAGGCCCCAGGCCGTCGATCGGATCACCCACGCCGTTTACAACACGGCCTTCCAATTCAGGCCCGACCGGGACTTCAGCGATCCTGCCGGTCCTTTTTACGATGTCGCCTTCCTTGATTTCCTTAACCTCGCCAAGTACCGCACAACCCACGTTGTCCGCTTCCAGGTTCAGGGCAAGGCCTAAAATGCCGCCCGGGAACTCGAGAAGCTCCATGGCCATACAGTTTTCAACTCCGTGGATACGCGCTATACCGTCACCTACGGAGATTACGGTACCGGTCTCGCTCAAGTCTACCTTGCTTTCGTAGTCCTTGATCTGCCCCTTGATAATTTGACTGATCTCTTCGGCTTTTATTTGCATTTTATCTATTCACTCCCCTTTATTGATTCTTTAAGGCTCGCAAGCTGCGACTTAATACTTCCGTCCAGCACCAAATCGCCTACCTTGGCTATTACCCCGCCAATAATAGACGGATCAACCCGGGTCGTGACGATTACCTTTTTCCCGGCAACTTTTTCCAGTTTGTCCTGGATTTTGTTTTTTAATTTTTCCGACAACACGCATGCCGTTATCACTGAGCCACGGCATATGCCCTGTTCCTCGTCAACTATGATCTGAAACACATCTGCTATGTCGGGAAGGACATCCGCTCTTCTTTTCTGTACCAGAAGGTTTAAAAAGTTTCCCATTGAACTGGACGTTTTTATTGATTTGACAATACCCTGCATACACTTGCACCTGACATCCAACGGGTACATCGGATTTGTCAAAGCGTCCACGACCTCGGGATTACTCTTAAACAGGGCCGACATTTCGTTCAACACCTGAGCGTAATCCTCATACGCTTTTTCTTCCTCACCCACCATAAAGAGGGCCTTAGCGTATCTTTTTGCCAGAATAGTATTTCTCACCGTCAACCTCCTACCTTGGCAAGGCAATTTTCAATCAGTCTGTTCTGGTCTTTTGCCTTGAGACTTTTTTTGACCAGTTCTTCTGCAATCTCTACGGCCTTATCCGCCATTTCAATACGCAGACTCCTTCGGGCCTCAATCGTTGCATTATGTATCGCGGATTCAGCCTTGCGCTTGATATCCACCGCCATACGTTCGGCATCCGCCACAATTTGTTCTCTCTCTTTTTCACCTTGGGCTACAGCCGACTCGATGATGCTCTTAACTTCCACGTCGATCTTAGAGAGCTTGCTTTCATATTCGGAGTACATCTTTTGAGCTTTCACCTTTTCGGCTTCCAGATCATCTTTTCTGGCGGCTATGCCTTCACGCCTGGCGTTCAGGCCTGCGGCAATGGGTTTGGAAGCGAATACCACTAAAATGATTACCAGGCCCGCGAAGTTTGTGCAGCGCCATAAAAGATCTTTCAGCTTTGCAGATGTCAGGCTGCTATGGTGTTCACCATGCCCGCCGTGCGCATCATCACCATGAGCAACATCACCATGTCCGCCGGCCGCATGTTCAACCGCCGCATCAGGTGAACCATGTCCGGCATCAGCTCCGGATGAGGCATAAAGCATGCCGACCATTGCAAACAGACACAGAACAGTCAGCGCGACGATGCCGACTTTTGACCAGTTTGTTTTCCTATTCATTTTAGACCGCCCTCCCCATTACTTTGCCAGCTATCTCATTAGCAAAATCATTAACCTGCCCTGACAGAATTTTTTGAGCGCTGGAAAACTCCGACTCAATCCGGGCAAGCTGTTCTGCTTTTGCCTCCTCAGCCTCCTTACGTATCTTATCAACAGTCTCCTGTCCAGCCGACTGCGCAGCGCTACGAACGGATTCTATCTCCCCTTTAGCCTTGCGCCTGGCATCATTCATTTTTTTATCAAACTCATCCAGCCGTGCCCGAGCATTTTTTTCAAAATTTGCAACATCCTGCTCAAGATCAGTGAAATATTTTTCCCTTTTTCCCAGAATTCCGCGGATAGGTTTGTACAGAACCGCGTTTAATACTACGATAAGAAAAAGGATGTTAACAATTTGAATCGGCAGGGTAATGTCAAGATCTATCATTTTTTTGCTCCCGTTTTAATGCTGATACTTTGACAAAAATTTTAAACAGAAATCGTTGCCCAAAAAAATCCATCAACCCATCTACTCCATTATGTCAAGAGTGTCAACAAATTTATACAAATCAGACCTTTCTTTAAGGTTTAGT
>JAYEJK010000258.1:0-2943 GCA_034660535.1 Thermodesulfobacteriota bacterium
ATAAGTACCTTAACAGTTGCGTGTAACTATTTAAAAATATTTCACCCTTTTGATTTCTTGCCACTCATTTCAGTACCCCCTTGAGGGGTATAAAAAACAAGAAAATTACCACTAAGGTACTAAATAGGGGCCTCCATCTGAACGGTTACTAATCATCGGATTTTTTTACAATCTTGCGATCTGTGTTATAGACAGGCGGTAGGCAGATGCACTTGAATAAATATTTTTTATCGGTCTTGTGTGCGATCACCTGCGTTATGGTCAGCTTTGTCGGAGTATCTGACTGCATCGGACTCGAGCCTGCCGAGGTACTGGTTGTGGCAAACCGGTTTGCCGCAAGAAGCGTTGGTCTTGCCAAGTATTATATGAAAAAAAGGGATATCCCTGAGGCAAACCTGGTAACTCTGTGGGTCACGGACAAGGAGACATTAAGACGCGACGAATATGAAAAGAGAGTGGCGGCCCCGGTCCGAAAATTTATGAAAAAAGAAGCCGGCGGCAAGATCCGCTGCCTGGTTACAGTGTACGGCATGCCTCTTAAAGTCGCGGCCCCTGGAATAAGTAATGCAGATGCTGACGAACTTGAAAATCTTGAAAAAAATAAATTCTCCCTGGAAAAAAAACTTGAATCGTCAACAAATGTAAATGACAGGAAAAAAATTGACCAGGATCTGGGCCGCATAAAGAAATCTATAAAGAATTTCAAAAAATCGCATGACAAGGTCGCATCTCTTGATTCGGAACTAGCCCTTGTGAAAAGCAAAGAATATCCTCTTGATATGTGGGTGCCAAACCCATACTATCCCGGTTTCAGGGAGAAAAAAGGGACAATCAAGAGAGACGATGTGTTGATGGTAAGCAGGCTGGATGGGCCAACGCCTGAGGATGTAAAAAGGATCATTGACCAGAGTATTGTTACAGAGGAAAAAGGCCTTAAAGGAAAGGCATACTTTGACGCAAGATGGCCCGACCCTGGAGAAAAACAGTTATCAGGCTATGCCCTGTATGATCGATCCATACATCGTGCGGCACATGTAATAATAAAAAACAACATTATGCCCGTGGTCAAGGATGAAAAGGGAGAACTTTTTCAGCCCGGGGACTGCCCGGACGCGGCCCTGTACTGCGGTTGGTACAGTCTTGCAAAATACGTGGATGCATTTAAGTGGCAAACGGGTGCAGTGGGTTACCACATTGCAAGCAGCGAGTGCACGACACTTAAGAAGAGGGGAAGCAGTGTGTGGTGCAAGAGGATGATTGAAAAGGGAATTGCCGCAACAATAGGACCGGTTGCAGAACCTTATGTTCAGGGCTTTCCCCTTCCTGATATCTTCTTCACTCTTTTAACGGACGGATACTACACCCTGGCGGAGAGTTATCTCGTAGCCATACCCTATCTCTCATGGAAAATGGTCCTGATCGGAGATCCCCTATACCGCCCTTTCAAAAACCGGCTGTAACGTAAGCGATCACAGGCGGCGCATCTGCACCACCTGTGACCGCTTACACGGTGGGAGGATAACCGTTGTCCGGCTGTGCCTTGCCCCTGTGATCAGTTACGTTCAAGGTTCATTCATCACTCATCATTCATCATTCATCCATCGCTCCCCTTCCATCCTACATCCTGCATACGTTTGGAACTTATCCTGACATAGAGCACGCTTGCCGTAACAAATATCGCCATAAAAATGCCGCTTGTGAAAAATGAGGCCGAATAGTCCCAGTTCCTGTTGATCCAGCCGCACATGACAGCGGCAATAAATGTTGCCATGGTCCTGATGGAATAAAGAAGGCCGGAATTCCCCCCCAGCCGATCGCAAGGAAAAAACATCGCAATAAGAACGCTCAGTTCGAGAAGGGCCACGGCATCCCCCATCGTATGCATCATACGAATTATGAGCAGGCTTCTGAAATCAAAGGCCCAGGTGGTAAGAAACTGGAACAGTCCGGATACTGCCATTCCACAAAGAAGAAATATGAAGACGGACTCTCGTTTATCATGCAGCCTTCCGATAAAAAGGACAATAGCCGCCATCCACAGGCCGATTCCTGAAAAAATAAGTCCGATCGTCTTTGGGGAAAAGCCCAGATTTTCCCTCATCAAAAGGGAAAAAGAACTCTGTTCCACACCGAAATGGGTGCCTATAACAAAAATGCACGCAATCAGGAGCAGAGGCTTAAACTGAAAAATATCTTCCCCGTATTTCCGGAATGAAAAAGAAACAGCCCCATAATCTTTAAGGAAAAGTCCGAGACAGAATATCAAAAATGCCCCCAGGACGGCGGCATCAAACATCCGAACAGTACCATACTGGAGTAACAGAGCGCCGGTGAGCGGCCCAAGGCCGAAACCAAGATAGGTGCAGAGCTGATAAATCGCCACCCTTACCCCCCGTTTCTCCCGACCGAACTGCTTGAGGTAAAGAGATTCCGATACAACGATAAGGGCTGCTATCCCCAGCCCGCCGATCACAACAACCGGAATCATATAGGTAAAGGAGCGCACGCTCCTTAAAGCGGCAAAATATACGCCGAACAACACTGCTCCCGCAAGAATAGTCCGTTTGGGAGAAAAAAAGTCCGAGAAGGCCCCCATTGGAAGCATCAGGGACATTGATGAGAGGGCTAAAAGACCTATGGTCACTCCGATCCGGACATCCGTAAAACCATAATGTTTCAAAAGCACAGGCAGATGGGCCAGTACCATCCAGTGAAAAAAATATATCAAGAAACGGATGACCGAAGAAAGTGCAATCTGTCTATTTATTGATTTCATGACATTCGTAATTTCTAATTGCACAAGTAAAAATTTTTTGGTTTATTTTGTTCAGGGACACCATAGCAGAGGAACAGACACATGAACACATTTTTTAACCTTGAGAAATCAGGTTCTGATTTTAGGACCGAGGTGATTGCCGGGACAACCACGTTTCTTGCCACCAT